>JBOFGJ010000772.1:0-3213 GCA_051649065.1 Flavobacterium sp.
CAATGAAGTAATTGACGTAATAAAATAATCAACCATTTTGTATTTTGCTAATATATCTATCAGTAATTAGCGTTTAAATGTATTGAATTTTATCTATTTTTGTATAACCTAAAAATAAAACAATATGGCGACTGTAACATTAAAAGGTAATCCTATACAAACAATAGGAACATTACCAAACTCAAGTACTAAAGCTCCAGCATTCACATTAGTGGGAGGGAACTTAGGAGATATAACATTAGCAGATTATGCAGGAAAGAGAGTTATCTTAAACATATTTCCTAGTGTTGATACACCTACATGTGCTACATCAGTTAGACATTTTAATCAAGATGCGTCTAAACTAGAGAATACAGTAGTATTATGTGTGTCAAGAGATTTGCCATTTGCTCAAGGACGTTTCTGTGGAGCAGAAGGGATTGCTAATGTAGTGATGGCTTCTGACTTTAGAGATGGACAATTCGGAAAGGATTATGGCGTTTTATTTACTGATGGTCCTTTAAAAGGATTATTATCTAGATCTATCGTTATTATTAATGAAGAAGGAACTGTTATTTACACAGAACAAGTAGCAGAGACTGCAGATGAACCAAATTATGCAAAAGCAATAGAAGCTTTAAAATAATGATGTAAACTAGGGAAGGTAGTAGATAATTCAGCTTATAGCTTTTGACTATTGCTTGCTCTATGTTAATCGGTTTATATTTATATAGACTGTTATAAGGTATTCTTATGGCAGTCTATATTATTATTTTTAATTGGTAACGAACATTTATGATGAATAAATTCTACTTTACATAGCTTTAATTAGCTCTAAAAGCGCATTACACTGTGCTTTTATCACTAATTTAGTTCTGTGTTGTATAATTTATTCTTGTTTAAATGTTATCTTGGGATTTAAGGTAAAAAAAATAGGTAAAACAATATAGCCATATTGTCAATAAAAACTGAAATGGAAAAAGAGAATATTACTAAAAAGAAAACTGCACAGTCAAATAATACCAGTAAGAAAGTGGATACTACGATATATATCAATTCTAGATTTATATCTACTGTATTAGTCATTATTTGTGGAATAGCTTTAACCTTAAGCTTTATTTCGTATATGATTACAGGCTTTCACGATCAAAGTAATTTAGAATTATTAGGAGATAGAGAGGCTGAAGTATCCAATTGGCTTGGTAAAATAGGTGCATATTTAGGGCATGTTTTTATTTATCAAGGATTCGGAGTATCTTCTTTCTTCTTTGCTAAGATGTTAATACATTCAGGAATATATGCGTTCTTTACTATTCCAGCGCGTAGAATTAAGAAAGTAATCTTTTGGGACTTGTTCTCAATGTTGTTATTGTCTGTATTTCTAGGTTTCTTTTGGAGTAATTATCCATTACTTGGAGGAACAGTAGGATATGATTTAAACTTATACTTAGTTGACTATTTAGGTACAGCAGGTACAGTATTATTATTGTTTTTTGTTACTATTGTTTTTGCTTTATTTAGATTCAAATTATCTCCTGCAGCCATTAGAGCTGGTTTAGAGAATATACCTACTTATTTTAAGAAGATTAAAAAAGATCATATCGAATCATCTGTTGACTTTGATAAGAGTGAAGAATCAGCTACACAGCCTAATCCTAATCCAATTGGCAATATAGTAGCGAGTACAGTAGTGCCGCCAAAACAAGAAACACCTGTCAAGGAAGAAGATTTTAGCATATATGAGGAACCAATTGTAGAGTCTCCTAAATCTGCTATAGTGGAACAGAAAGATATCAAACCAACTATTGCGAATAGCTCTGAGTTAGTATTAGATCATAATACGACTAAAAGTAGTGAACCAAAAAATCCTATTGTAGTTAAAACTCCTTCTAATGACTTTGTAATTGAAGAAATAAAAGAAGAAGGAAGTTTAGAAGAAAACTTAGCAGCTAAGTTAGTGCAAGATTTCGGGGAGTTTGACCCTACTTTAGAGCTGTCTAATTATCAGTATCCATCTATCGAACTTCTGAGAGAGTATGCTGGGGCAGGTATTACTATTAACCAAGAGGAGTTAGAAGAGAATAAGAATAGAATCGTAGATACACTGCGTAACTATAAGATAGATATTGCACAAATTAAAGCAACAGTTGGACCAACAGTTACATTGTATGAAATAGTTCCAGAAGCGGGTATTCGTATCTCTAAGATTAAAAACTTAGAGGATGATATTGCGCTTTCATTATCAGCATTAGGTATTCGTATTATAGCTCCTATTCCAGGAAGAGGTACTATCGGTATCGAGGTTCCTAATAATAGCCCATCGATTGTCTCTATGCGAAGTGTTATTGCCTCTCCTAAGTTTCAGAGTGCAGAGATGGAGTTACCTGTAGCACTAGGGAAGACTATTTCTAATGAGACATTTGTTGTTGACTTAGCGAAGATGCCACACCTTTTAATGGCAGGAGCAACAGGGCAAGGTAAATCTGTAGGGTTAAATGCATTACTAACGTCATTGTTGTATAAAAAACATCCAGCAGAAGTTAAGTTTGTATTAGTTGATCCTAAAAAAGTAGAATTAACTTTATTTAATAAAATAGAAAGGCATTATTTAGCTAAATTGCCTAACTCAGAAGAGGCTATTATTACGGATAATACGAAGGTTATTAATACACTGAATTCTTTATGTATAGAGATGGATAATCGCTATAGCTTATTAAAAGATGCTATGGTGAGAAACATCAAAGAATACAATGAGAAGTTTAAGCAACGCAAGTTGAATCCAGAATTAGGACATCGTTTCTTACCTTATATTGTATTAGTTGTAGATGAGTTTGCGGATTTGATCATGACAGCAGGTAAAGAGGTGGAGACTCCTATCGCACGTTTAGCTCAGTTAGCTCGTGCCATTGGTATTCACTTAATTATCGCAACTCAAAGGCCATCTGTGAATGTTATTACAGGTATTATTAAGGCTAACTTCCCTGCGCGAGTAGCATTTAGAGTAACTTCTAAAATTGACTCACGTACTATCTTAGATCAGCAAGGTGCAGATCAGTTGATAGGTAGAGGAGATATGTTGTATACACAAGGAAATGAATTAGTACGTGTACAGTGTGCTTTCGTAGATACACCAGAGGTAGAGAAGTTGACAGAATATATTGGCTCTCAAAAAGCTTACCCAGACGCATACATCTTACCGGAGTATATAGGAGAAGAAGGAAGTGCTAATCTGGA
>JBOFGJ010000773.1:0-1104 GCA_051649065.1 Flavobacterium sp.
ATTAAAGAAAGACAAGAAATTACTCTTCCCACTTCCATTAGCACCTATCAATATATTTATAGGCGCTATCTCCATAGAAAGCTCCTTGAGTGACTTATATCCCTTAATATCTACTTTATCTAACATCTTCCTTGACTTATAACAATATGTAAATATACTATCTTGTTTATGAAATACAGTACATCTTAAATAATATTATCCTTAAACGATATTTCTGACTTTGAGGCTTTACTCAATCATCGGCAATGCTATACTTATAAACCTTGCAATGTGATATAAACCGCTCCGCAAAGTCTCCTAACTTTGAGGCGCGTTACACATATAAAAAGGGCAAATTGCAATTTGCCCCTACTCTCTATCTATCCACTTCTTCACTACCTCACATATGCGTTCTTCAAAATTCTGTATAGAATCACCTACTCCTAAATGAATTAAATAACAAATATCACCTTCTCTTCCCTTTAAATATGTTCCTTCCTGTACTTTCACCTCTTGACTTGGATAAACTAATGCTACCCTATTAGCCTCATAAAAATGATGATATACATACATTTGTCGCAAATCTTCAACCGAAGCATTAGGCATCCCTTCCAAGTTCTTCCACTTGGTATCAAGAACAAATACCTGAGAAGAGTCCCTTACATCTGTTATAACTATATCTGCAAACATATTTACGTTTCTATAACCCTCCGTCTGTGCTTGCCAAAACCCTTTCTTCACTTGTTCTCTTACCTTATGAGTAACTTTCAAATGTTTGTGTAGAGTTACAAACACAAAGCGCTCCCACAGTACATTCATATCAAATAACAGAGCTAATACTTCATTATTTCCTCCTTTGATATCGGGATGATAATTGAGTAATAACAACTTCGCAATGCTCAAAGCTATTTCATATCCAACTGTTTTTCTATTAAGAACAATCTTCTCAAAAGTCCCCTCTGTTACTTTTATATCTTCTTGTTCAGGAAAGTTAAACAATAGCTGATTAATCTCACTATCAAGTGCTACATTGATATTGATACGTTTTATCAATCGCAGTGCTTTATATAAGACTTTATGCAACTCATGATTTACATCATATACACTATGTCTGGTATAGAAACG
>JBOFGJ010000774.1:0-9685 GCA_051649065.1 Flavobacterium sp.
AATAAATTTGGATTTGCTTTCGGTGTTGGAAACAGTTATTATCCATTATTAAATGGAGATTATGAGGTTGTTTTTGAATACCTAGGGGCTACACAACAACAATAATTAAAAAATTAAGCACTATGAGAAAGTATTTAATAACATGTGCTGCTCTATTTGGTATGTCCTATATAGGACATGCCCAAGTAGGGGTTGGTACACTAAATCCTTCTGAGAGTACTGTCTTAGATATACACGCTAAGGATAGAGGGGTGCTTTTTCCAAGAGTTCATTTGACGAATTTAAGTGAATTAGATCCAGTAATTGGAAAAAAAGGAGATTTAAAGATTAAAGGATTAATAGTATTTAATATTAATCCTAATTTACAAGATAAAGATCTTGCTGGGAAATCTGAAGGATTTTATGTTTGGTCTGGTACATCATGGGATAGATTATCTACACGAAGTGAAATCATTAAGTTAATCGAAGATAAAGATGGTGGTCAGTCTATAATAGATATCAATGCAATCCTTAATCTTTTAATAAATCAAACAAAACCAGGCGAGCCTTTAAAAGGAACGTCTGTTGTACTGTATGATTTTGAAAAAGAGGAGTTTTATACTCTATATAAAGATGAAAAAGGGAATGTGACTAAGTCTGAGGTTATTGATTTGACTAATGCAATTCGTAAATCAGAAACTAAATCTCTGGTAAATAGAGGTGAAGTTACTGTTGATGGACAAAAGCCAGATTTGAAAGAATCATTAACTTACGATCAAACAAAGTCTAAAAAAGGTCAAATATTCTATGAGTATTTGGGTGAAAAAAGAGACAAAGATGGTAAACAGATCCCTTATTATTTAGATATTACAGGTGATGTTAAGAACATCATGAATAATAATGAAGATGTTAAAAATATTCTTCAAGAGACTATTAATAACTTGATTACTGAAGGTGGAAACGTTTTCTATGGTGATCATGACAATGATGGTAATGCTAAAACAGATGATGTTTTATATGCTTATGTAGAGAATAAAACTACAGGTCAGAAAGAGAAAAAAATTATTAATCTTACAGAAACACTTCGTGAGATATTTAAAAATGAAACTTTTATAAAAGAACTTAAAGAAGCTGTTAGTTATAATATTAGTAGTGCTATTACACAAACAAATATTAAGTATGAAGGTAAGGTAGTTAATGTGTTTTCGAGTACAGCAACTGTTAATCCTCTAGATGCTGAAGTTGTTGGTGTAGTATTTCCTGATGAAGTAGGTGTTAACGCTCTTAACATTTTTGATATCAAATTATATAGTTTAGAAGGAAAATTGATAACTGTTGGAATTACAGATATTAAATATGATAGAGGATTGCTAGACTTTTCTTTAGGTAGTGGTGGGTTATATACACCAATTGCTGCTGGTCCATATAAAGTAGTAATTCAGTTTACTAAATAGTAAGAGAATAACTTGAGTAGTAAGAGTTATATTGAAGCCCTAGATGTGAGTCTAAGGGCTTTCTCTTTTTGTATATATTAAAAAAAAAATACCCTTTAATTTATCTTAAAGGGTATTTTATATTATCGTTGGTAATTACCAATAGGTGTTTCGTACTTTTTATATACAAATTTTACACTTCCATTACCAGCATCTGCTGGTACAGAAAAGAGAACTGTAGTGTCAGTTACCTTAATAATCATTGCTTCTACATTGCCATTAGATTCATCTGGTTTAGGAGCTCTCACAGTTATATTACTTGTAGTATTGGTTTGAGGTAATTTTTTAACAAAAGTTATTTTATATGCACCTAGTTCGTTTTCGTTAAATCCTTTACCTGTTAAAGTGACTTCATCACCTACTGTTTTACCTGTGAAATCTACCTTATTTATTTGGGTAGGGTATCCTTCTGGAACTACAGTTTTAGAGCTATTATCATCACTTGAACAGCTAATAGTAGTTAGTGTTGTTGCTACAACAATGAATAGAATTAGTTTTTTCATAAATTGATTAGTTATAGTTTAGGGTCTAAATTAACCTTTTTTTTAAAGATTAAGATGTTTTATGACTTATTTTTTAAATCACTTATGATACTTTTTAGTCCTGTGGAAGCTTTGTTAGCTATTACTGTTAAGTTACAAGGTGTTTGATTAATAATAGCTGGATTAGTGTCTATATAGTACGCTTGTGCGTCTGTTTTAGCGTAAGATATTAACGAAGCTGCAGGATATACTTGCATTGAAGTTCCTATAATGATGATGATATCTGCCTCTTCTACTAGAGGTATAGCATTCTCTAGTTCGGGTACCATCTCTCCGAACCAAACAATATGTGGACGTAATGTATGACCTTGTTCATTAGTATCATTATGGAGAAGATCTTTTTTCCAAGGGTAAATAAGCTCTTCATTTTGCTCACTGCGTACTTTTAGCAATTCGCCATGTAGATGTAATACATTCGTAGATCCAGCACGTTCATGTAGGTCATCAACATTTTGTGTTATGATAGTAACATCATAATAATCCTCTAGGCTGGTTAAAAGTATATGTGCTTCATTTGGTAAACAAGTAAGCAACTGACGTCTTCTATCATTATAAAATTGTAAGACTAGGTGTTTATTCTTCTTCCAGCCTTCAGGAGAAGCAACTTCCATTACATCATGTCCTTCCCATAGTCCATCAGCATCTCTGAATGTTTTGATTCCACTTTCTGCACTCATTCCGGCACCAGAAAGCACTATTAATTTTTTTTGCATAATATTCTTACCTTTGCATTTGTCTTAAAAATAAATATAATAATGAATATTTCAAAAGAACTATTTCAAGACGTTGAATATTTAGAATACTTGGAATCATTTTTGACGGAGAATAGAGTAGAACGCTTTAAGGAGGTTTTAGCTAATCGTACAAAGCATTTTAGTATAGTAGCTGAAGATGTATACCAATTGCATAATACAAGTGCTGTAATGCGTAGCTGTGAAGTTTTTGGTGTGCAGGACTTATGTGTTATCGAACAGAAATTTGGTAAGCGTATAGATAAAGAGATTGCTTTAGGAGCTGAGAAGTGGGTAGATATCCATAGATATAGTTCAATACCGACAGCATTAGAAGATATTCGAAGTAAAGGATATCAGATAGTAGCGACTACTCCACATGTAGATGCTAATCATTTAGAAGACTTTGATATTACTAAGCCATCTGCTATCTTTTTTGGTACAGAGAAAAGTGGTTTGTCTCCTGAGATAATCGAACAAGCAGATGCTTATATAAAGATACCTATGGTAGGTTTTACAGAGAGTTTAAATATATCTGTATCCGCAGCTATTATTATCCAGAACTTGACTACTCGTGTACGTAATTCGGATGTAGCGTTGAAGTTAACTGAGGAGCAGATACTAGAGAAGAGAATAGATTGGGTTAGAAAATCAATCAAAGATATCGACTTTGTAACTCAACGATATTTAGAATCTAAGAAAGAATAGCTTAAGGAATATTAGAACCTATATAAAATAAGTAAATCCCTCTATTAGGAGGGATTTATTGTTTTATATAAAATGTAGAGTTAAGCAGAAGGACTGCTCTTTTTGCGTAATTTCATATTGATAAACTCTACAGCTAGCGAGAAGGCTATAGCAAAGTATAAATATCCTTTAGGTACTGCGCCTATTTCTTGTCCAGCTAATACAGCATGAGAGAGATGCATACTCTCAGTAGTTAGCATAAATCCAATAAGGATAAGGAATGATAAGGCAAGGATTTGTATTGATGGGTTTTTATTAACGAAGTTACCCACTGGCACAGCGAATATCATCATTATTCCAACAGAAACAATTACTGCAGCAATCATAATATATAATGCGCCATTAATTCCATTAGTCATTCCTACTGCAGTTAGTATACTATCTACAGAGAAGATAATATCAATCATTAAGATTTGCATCAGGATGTTACCAAATGATTTAACAGCTATCTTCTTTGCATTTGGAGCTTCATCTATGGGATGTTGATCTTGTACGTGGCCTACTTTCTCGTGTATTTCTTTGGTGGATTTATAGATAAGAAAGATTCCTCCAGCGAGTAGTATAAGTGCTTGTCCGTTAAAGTCAGCTGAGAACCAAGTCCAATTAATACTAAAGAGAGGTTTTTTCATAGCGATAAGCCAAGAAACACCAAATAATAAGGCAATACGCATAAACATAGCTAAAAACAAACCTAGTTTGGTTGCTTTTTTGCGTTGTTCTTCTGGTAGCTTTCCAGTAACGATTGAGATAAAGATAACGTTGTCTATCCCTAATACAATCTCTAGAAAAGTCAATGTTATGAATGCTACGATAGCATCAGCAGTTAAAAATACTTCCATAGTATTTACGTGTGGATTAAATTATAAATCAGCAATTTTTTTAATAGTTCCTCTTTCTCTTCTTGCATCTCCCACATATCCGTACTCAAAAGTACATTCATCTCCATCCGTTGTTATAATTTTTATGCTAACAGGTTTTTTGTCAGCCATAGTTTTAGGGTTTATTTTTTCTAAAACAAATTCACAATCATTTACCCAACGAATAGCTGCACTGTCTGTTTTTCCTTCAAATGTTTCGATTTCTAAATCTTTTGTACGTATAAAAGTAGATACTTTTTTCTCTCCATCTATTTCAGCTGTAAATTCAAACTTACCGGTTTGGAACTTAGCGCAGTTTCTCTCTTGATTATAACAAGAAGCTAATAAAAGAAATAAAGGTAAAAAGTATAATAGTTTAGTTTTCATATTATTTTCCGAATAGTGATTTAATTATTGTTTGAAGTCCTTTAAAAAATAAGAACATTGAAGTAAGGCAGATTAGACATCCTAATCCTAAAATAGGATAAAACAATGGGTTACCTTGATTCTTTAGCGAACTGTGAATAATGATAGGGCCTAAGAACATTAATGGTAACGTAATCATTAAGTATTTTACACCTTTATTAAGTAATTTTCGATCTACTTCTGGTTCTCTTTCCATTATTTATTCAATTTAAAATATTCAATTGCAGAACGTACATTTTGATGTTCTTTTAGCAAGTTAGCCGCTATAGCATACTCGATATTAAGTTCATCCATAATCATTTGTATACCTCGTTCTTGTAGCTTGGCATTAGTCATCTTCATATCTACCATCTTGTTGCCTTTTACTCTTCCGATCTGAATCATACTACTAGTAGAGATCATATTTAAGACGAGTTTTTGTGCTGTGCCTGCTTTCATACGAGAACTTCCTGTTACGAATTCAGGTCCTACGACTACTTCTATTGGGTAATCAGCGACTTTAGACAAGGGACTTTCTAGATTGCAAGTAACACAGCTAGTAGTGATATTGTTTTTTTGGCATTGTTCTAATGCTTTAATGACATAAGGTGTAGTACCTGACGCAGCAATCCCAATGACGATATCTTTAGTGTTAATATTATATTGTTGTAAGTCTTCCCATCCTTGTAGAGGATTATCTTCTGCATTTTCGACAGCATGTCTAATCGCGTGATCTCCACCCGCTATTATACCGATGACTAAGTCTGGTGATACACCATAAGTAGGAGGGCATTCGGAAGCGTCTAAGATACCTAATCTACCAGATGTACCTGCACCGATATAGAATAAACGTCCTCCACTATTTAACTTATTGACTACCTGTGATACTGTAGCTTCTATTTGAGGAATAGCTTTTTGTACTGCTAAGGGAACAGATATATCTTCCTGATTTATATTGTGTAAAAGGTCATTGATAGACATTTTGTCTAAATCATTGTAGTTAGAAGATTGTTCTGTGATTTTTATAAAACCCACTGTAATAGTTTTTAAAAAATGTATAGAAGCAAAAGTAATCAAAATACTTTATTAACTGTTAATATTCATATGGTGTTGTTTATAATTTTAACCCAAAATGTAGTGGTATAGAATTAAATGTCTAATCGCTTTTTGTTTATCAGTCTACTATATATTCGAGATTTAGGAAAATAATAATACTAAATAGTTTTCGGAGTTGTAATAAATGAACTACTTTTGTAATGAGCAAACTGCCTTATCGCTACTCTCAGTAATGAGGATAGAGGAAAGTCTGGACACCATAGGGAGGCATAATGGGTAACGCCCATCCTTGGCTTGCCAAGAGGACAAGTGCAACAGAAAGTATGTACAGGTAATGCTGTAGTGAAACCAGGTAAACTCTATGCGGTGAAATGTCATGTATATTTAGCGTTTGAGGGTGCCCGCCCGATGCTTTAGGGGTAGGCAGATAGAGCTATTGAGTAATTGATAGCCGGGATAAATGATAAGGGAGTACTTCGGTACTTACAGAATCCGGCTTATAGGTTTGCTCTTTATTTTAAAAACAAAAAAAGGACGATTGTAGTTAATTACAATCGTCCTTTTTTAATCTAGGTTAATATGATTAGTTTTGTCTATTCCTCGTCATCTTCATCCTCTTCTTCAGAAGCAATCTCAAAAAATGTGAATACTGATCCCCCATAGTTCTTCTCAAATGAGAAATGCTCTAAGTGGTTAATAGGTGTGTGTTTAGAATGCTCTATAACAACCATTCCCTCTTCACTTACTAGATTATTTTCGAAAATACCTTTTACTATTGTTTCGAATTGCTCTTGTGTAAAACCATAAGGTGGATCAGCGAATACGATATCATACGAAGACTGATGTTTCTCTATGAATTTAAATACATCTGACTTTAAGGGTATGATGTTCAACTCTAATTCCTTCGCTGTTTTCTTGATGAAGTTTACACACCCCATATCTCCATCTACACTAATAATAGATTCAGCTCCTCTAGAGGCAAATTCATAACTAATATTTCCTGTTCCTGAGAACAAATCTAATATTGTAAGTTCACTAAAATTAAAGTGATTGTTTAAGATATTGAATAGGGACTCTTTGCTCATATCCGTTGTCGGACGAACAGGTAAGTTTTTAGGAGCAGTAATACGTCTTCCTTTTAATTTTCCTGATATAATTCTCATGAATGGAATAAAATGTAATATTGTTTAGGTACTTGATGATGTAATAATAAATCATCACTTATAAAAAATTTGTTCTCTACGATATTTACTTCTCGTATGTATTTATAGGCTTCTTCATAATAAGAGTCACCTATATCGATTCTACCCAATAAATGCAATGGAGTTGTTTCGACATCTAGGCTTAGTTGCTCATAGGTGAATAAGATATAGTAAATAAAGTCTTGTGCTGTCTGATATTGGAATGAATTAAAGAAGATTAATTCGCCATTCTGCACTATAATTAACTCAAAGTGATCTTTTTGTAAGAAAGCATATACTTCTTTATTGTCATTTTGAATTGATTTCTTTAGTAATATTTCTAATAGTAAAGTGTTGATGTTGTGATATGTAAAGCTGCCAAATTTATCAATTAGATAGTTGTTGATATTGACATAAGGTACATATACATTGTTTATTTTGTTTGCTTCTAATTCGTCATAAGCAAAATAATCAGTAGAAAACACTTTAGTGGTATACTGCAAATAATTTCCTATAGAATCTTCATTAAATAAGTCTCTTGGGACAAATGTATTTAATGCATTGTCGTGCAATACGATTACTTCATCATATTTATCTGATAACTCAGGGTGCTTTTGAAAGAATTTGTCTAATTGTTCTTCTATTGGCCTAGTAGGAGTTATTGCCTCAGATGCAAAGTATGTAATCTCATGAGCTAGTTTGTCTTTGATAGCAAAAGAGAATTTCTTTAATGAAACTTGTATTAAAAGTTTGTGATAAATCTTTGACATCGTGTGTTTAAATATGAAAAATAGATAGTTGATTATGTGCAAAATTACACTTTTTTATTGCATTCTTCTAGTCAAGGGCTAAAAAGCTTAGTATCTTTGGAAAGTAATATAAAATTTAAGTAAAGAGCATAATGATAGATCAACAGTTTTATAAACTACTGCGTCAAAAATTTCCTTATGAGTTAACGCTAAAGCAAGATATCTTTCTTCAGAAGATAGCAGATTTTGTTACTAATGATAGTCAAGATGAGCTTTTCGTTCTTAAAGGGTACGCAGGTACTGGTAAGACTACCCTGTTATCTACTGTGGTAAATGAATTAAAGAGTGTTAATAAATTCTCTATCATGTTAGCTCCTACAGGACGTGCTGCTAAAGTGATTAGCAATTATTCTAATCGTTCAGCTTTTACGATTCATAAGAATATCTATTATCCAAAACCTAGTAAAGCAGGAGGAACTTTCCAATACACAATGCGTAATAACAGAAACCGCAATACTATATTTATAGTAGATGAGGCTTCGATGATAGGGGATGCCAGTGCAGGTGATACTTCGATGTACCCACATGGTTCTTTATTAGATGATTTAGTGTACTATGTATATTCAGGTTTTAACTGTAAACTTATTCTAATCGGAGATACTGCTCAGCTACCTCCAGTGAATATGACTATTAGCCCTGCCTTAGATATAGATCAGCTTCGATTTAATTACAATATGGATGTTCAGCATATTGAGTTAGATGAAGTAATGCGTCAAGAAGAAGACTCGGGCATTCTATATAACGCTACGGAATTAAGATTAGCGATAGGTTCTTATTTTGCAGATACCTTTCAGTTTCAATTAAAAGGGTTTAAAGACATCATACGATTAGTAGATGGCTACGATATACAGGATGCTATCTACTCTTCTTATTCTAATAGTGGTCCAGAAGAGACTACTTTTATCGTACGCTCTAATAAGCGAGCGAATGCATATAATCAGCAGATTAGGATGCGTATATTAGATAAAGATAGTGAAATATCAGCAGGAGATTTGCTAATGGTGGTGAAGAATAATTACTTTTGGCTAAAGGACTCTACTGTGACAGACTTTATCGCTAATGGTGATATTATAGAAGTCTTACAGATTTATCGTACTATAGAGTTGTACAGTTATAGATTTGCTTCTGTGAGAATACGCATGATAGATTATCCAGATATGGCACCTTTTGATACGATGATAATCTTGGATACCTTGACTAGTGAATCTCCAGCACTGACTTATGATCAAATGAATAAGTTGTATAATGAAGTGTTATTAGATTATGAAGATGAAATAACTAAGTATAAGAAGATGCAGAAGCTAAAAGAGAATGAATATTTTAATGCTTTGCAAGTGAAATTCTCTTATGCGATTACTTGTCATAAATCTCAAGGTGGTCAGTGGGAAACTGTATTTATAGAACAGCCTTATCTACCAGATGGCATAACAGAAGATTATGTCAAATGGCTATACACAGCGATGACTCGTGCGAAGGATAAACTGTACTTAATAGGTTTTCAAGATGAGTATTTTCTTCAGGAATAAGGTGTTTTAAAATATATTTAATCAAACTCAGATGTTATCTTTGAGTCATAAAAAAGAACAGAAATGAAAGTTATAGCAGTTATACCAGCTCGATATGCATCAACTCGTTTTCCAGCAAAGCTTATGGAAGATTTGGCAGGAAAGACTATTATTCGTCGTACTTATGAAGGAACTTTAGCCACAGGGCTTTTTGATGACGTTTTTGTGGTTACAGATTCGGATGTGATTTTTAATGAGATAGTTAGTCATGGTGGTAAAGCGATGATGAGTATAAAAGAACATGAGAGTGGGAGTGACCGTATAGCAGAGGCTGTAAAGGATATTGATGCAGATATTGTCATCAATGTACAAGGCGATGA
>JBOFGJ010000775.1:0-1039 GCA_051649065.1 Flavobacterium sp.
GACAATAATATAAATTAGCAACGATTAACCCTGTAACCGCGGCCATAAATAAGACATTTGATTTTGATAAACTCATAGGTGCAAATTTAGGGTAATTCAAAAACAGAAATCTTAAGCTAGCGTAAGAAATTATAATTAATACAGTAAAATTAGAAGTTTTACAATATTATTACTTTGTATATTTAAATCTCATTTACACTTCTTTCAAAAAAAGGTAACCTATTTAAATTTAACCACATATAATATTATATCCATTACTCATTCAGAAAAATAGCTGAGCCTTCTTACTTTGATATATAATGACTCCGTTGTGAGTCCGTAATGAGTCCGTAGTGAGTCCGTTGTTTTGGTTAAAACAACGGACTCACTACGGACCTACAGCTGAGACAATAAGCACTGATACAAAATCGAGCAACACGTCAACTAACATTGTAATAAAAAGAGTTGGGTTTAGCATATAAAAGAACACAATTTTTGTTACTTCAGCATTTTCTGTAAAATAATAAAAAACTATTTTTGCTAAAAAAAGATGAAGAACATTGTATTCTTACTTTTCGCTATACTACTAGAAACTATTGCTACCACTATGCTTAAGGCTAGCGAAGGATTTACTAAACCTATTCCTACAGCTGTAACTTTAATAGGGTATGCAGGAGCATTTTACCTATTGAGTTTAACGCTGCGTACCATACCTATTGGTATTGCTTACGCCTTGTGGTCAGGTATTGGTATCGTATTAGTGACAGTAGCTGCTTATTTCTTATATAAACAAAAGTTAGATACTCCTGCATTGATAGGAATATCACTAATCATTATCGGTGTATTAGTAATACAACTGTTTTCAAAAAGCCAAGCACACTAATACATTTTTGTAAGATACAGAATACAG
Source organism: Flavobacterium sp. (assembly GCA_051649065.1). GTDB lineage: Bacteria > Bacteroidota > Bacteroidia > Flavobacteriales > Flavobacteriaceae > Flavobacterium. Next base: position 890 of record JBOFGJ010000775.1, read on the forward strand.
TTGTACATTTGCCGAAATATCAAAAGTAATTATGCGCATAGACATTATTTCCGTTTTACCAGAATTAATAGAGAGTCCTTTTCAAGCTTCTATTTTAAAAAGAGCTATAGAAAAGGGATTAGTAGAAGTACACTTTCACAATTTACGTGA
>JBOFGJ010000776.1:0-8734 GCA_051649065.1 Flavobacterium sp.
CTTTAAAGCGAATGGTATCTTTAATAAAGAAGTTGCTACTAAGTTTATGAACAATGTATTATCTCAAGGAGGTACAGATCATCCGATGACATTATACAAAAAGTTCAGAGGACAAGAACCTACACCTGATGCTTTATTAAAAAGAGCAGGATTATTATAGGTTGACAGTGGACGGTTTACAGCTGTAGACCCGTTAGCTACAGTCTCAACCATAAAACAAATAGTCCCGTTGTAAGGCTACAATGGGACTATTTGTTTTTATAAGATTATCTATATTCTGATTACTGGGTGATAGACGCAATGTATTGCCATCTCTACAGTAAACCGTCAACTTTTACAAAAAACACTCTTCACTATATGTGTAAGCGTCTAATGTAACAGGGATTTTATTAGCTTCTTTAAGATCGTTCTGTGCTTCATTATAACGCTCAGCATCAGAAGTAGTCTTAGGATCTTTTATACTACCTAATATACCATTGATACGATCAAACTCACGTTGCTGATCTGCTTTTAAATAACTTTCAGCTACTACGCAGACTTCTTTAAATGTTTTACCCCCCACTTGCTTTAAGAATGCAGCATCTGTTTTGTCATGGTCTATTCCATCATCTTCAGCATAGATTACATTCATATTTCCGATAATTTGAATAGCTTTTTGAAGGCGCAACTGACCTGCTTCTCCTAAAGTCACCATCAACTTCTCTTCAGAATCTATATATGTATCCATATTATCACCAGATAACTTTAATTCTATAGCTTTGGTGTCTTCTTGTGGAGTTACTACTTGAGTCTCTTCTACAACTGTTGTTTCCGCTTCTTTATCCTTACAACTAACTGTAAAAAGAGATAGTACTACTAATATTATACTAAGTTTTTTCATACCTGTCTATTAAAGCACAAATGTAAAACCATACCAACCAAATATGCAATAGCTATAAACAGCTATTTTACCCACAAAAAAGGGAAGACATAACATCTTCCCCTTCCAAAACAAAACCATTATAAAAATATAGTCTCACTACTTATTATGACATTCTAATTATTTTAAGTCCCCGAATTTACCAAAGTTAAAGTCATCCACTGCCTGTACTAATTCATCTGATGTATTCATTACAAAAGGACCATAGTGTGCAATTGGTTCATTTAATGGTTCTCCAGAAATCACAAGCACTACAGCATCTTTAGTCACCTCAACAGAGAACTCTTCTCCTTCTCTTTCCATCAGTGCTACGTGATCTGTTAAGACCACTTCTCCATTTACTTTCACTTCTCCTTCTAACACTAATAATAAGGTAGTATATCCACTTGGGAAAGCAAAGTTAGTACTTGCACCTGCTTTTGCTTTCAAGTTGTACATATGGATAGGCGAGAATGTAGTCGCTGTACCTTTAGTACCGTTGTACTCTCCAGCTATTACTTCCACTACTCCCATATTATTTTCTAAAGGATATTTCGCTACGCTTTTATTCTCAATGGCTTGATATTTAGCAGGTCCTTTCTTATCTTCTCTCTTAAGATTTACCCAAAGCTGTACCATCTGAAACTCTCCACCTGTTTTACTCCATTCTGTTTCGTGAAACTCTTTGTGTAATACTCCAGAGGCAGCAGTCATCCACTGTACATCACCCTCACCGATAACTCCTCCACCTCCACTACTGTCTCCGTGTTCTACACGTCCTTTATAAGCGATAGTCACTGTCTCAAATCCCTTATGTGGGTGTACACCTACTCCTCTAGGTATTTCTGATGGACCGAATGTATATTTTGAATTGTAATCAAACATAATGAACGGATCCATTTGTTGCATATTCATATTTGGCATACTTGGTATAAAGTTATGCACTCTAAAACCATCTCCTACAAAGTGTGCAGGCTGTGGTGCTACGATCTGTTTAATATTTCTTGTTTTCATATCTCTTTGTTTTTGTATTACAAATTTACAACCTCATCAAGCCTTAAACACTTAATCTACAACAAGAAGAACATTATGCTATATCTGTATAGGGTAGATACAAAAAAAGAGGCTTGCCTAAGCAAACCTCTTCCTATAAACACTGTTACACATTAATTCTTAATCTCTACTCTAGCACCCTCACTATGAGCGCTCATCTCAGGAGCGTACATATTCTGCATAGTAGTAATTCCATTAGAGAAGTTACCTCCTACATTAGCTCTTAATTCATACTCAAACACGTAGTTTCCTTTTCTCAGGCGATTAATAAAGAAGTTCGTAGAAGCATCTCTCGTTTCTTCATAATAACCAAACTCTCCTTTCCATCTATATCCTGACAACACATTCGTTGGTTCAAATCCACTAGCGCGCATATCTTTTAAATGGATATAATCCATATCTCTATCTACACTAATCTCTAGTCGAACTGTTACTAAATCTCCTACTTTAATCGGAGTGTCTTTCGTAATCTCACGAAGAGTTTGTCCCTTAGCTGTATTTGACTTTATATAAAGCTTCTTAGCCATTTTAATACCTGTGTTAGCAGAATTAACTGCATCTATATCTTCAAAATACTGCCAATACATCGCTCCATAAGCAACGCCTGGAGATGTCTTCGTTATTTCAACAATGCCCTTCTTAGCTGTCATTTCTGCTTTAGACCAAGTTTGTTTAATATAACCACTACCTAACTGAGCATCTTTAGTCAAGTCAACAGGATAACCGCCTACTTTCACTTCTAGTCCTTTCTCAGCATCAATCCAAGACTTACCTGTATACAACATCGCATATATAGCCTTAGTAGTAGCTTTAGTAGAAGACCAACCTGTAGTCTGTTTATTCTTAAGCAACCAAACTTTCATTTGCTCAATATCATTTGCATACTTGTCTTTGTCAACCTCATTTGCAGCTTCTATAATTGCCACTTGTGTTTCGATAGGTGCTTGATACCATAACCATCCTGACACATTATTCTTCCAGTACATTCCCATCTCATCAGATGACACGGCTGTCTCCATAATATTCTTGATAAGAGCATCTGCAGTCTTAATCAATCCAAATCTCTTCGCTACTACGGCACGCATAGCATCTTTATATAAATTACCTGATGGTTTTTCACTCTCTATTCCCTTGCGGATAGAAGCTACCATCGGAGCATACTTCTCATTGATACCGTATTCTCCATTAAAGAAACTACGTGCATATAGATAATGTGTATTAATACTCGTCACCTCATTAGGATTAACCTTCTTATCTCTGTTTAGATAATCAGCGTATTGAGTAGCATCTATGTACTTAATCGCATCTGATAAAAGTGTTTTATAACCTAACTCATTAATCCACTCTTTTTCTAACACACCTATTTTCTTTAGATTTCCAAAACCTTCTACGATAGTCTGTGTAATATATAAATCAGACTTTCCACCTTTAAACCAAGTGAATCCTCCATCGCTATTCTGCTGTTCTGCTAACTTCTCTAGTGCTGTTTGTAGATCCATACGCATTTTATTCAAGTCAAAAAGGATAGCGATACGCTTCATTTGTTCTTCTTCACTTACAGCTTCTCTCACCCATGGTGTCTCCGCTAATAAGATACTCTTCAACTCTTGATTTTGCTCAAGCTTAGATGTTACTTGTCCTTTGGCATTCCATTGGTCAAAAACAGTCTTTATCTTAGGATTGTCATTCATTATTTTAGTAGCTACTGCATTAGCAAATACTTTGCTAAACAACTGCTCTGAACAATCATAAGGATACTCTTGCAAATAAGGAATAGCAAATACAGCATTCCATATCGGATTAGCGGTTAACTCTAGTGTCAACTTGTGATTCTGTAGTGTATTGCTAATTTCTTTCTCATAAGCCTTAAACGAGAATAACTTATTCTGCCCTTCTTTCACATAGATAGGCATTGTCTCAGTTACCAGTATTCTATTAGATAATACAGGTAATGCAGACTCTTCTCCATCACTGAAGTTATCAGATACTGCCACTACTCTACACGTCACTACATCCACACCATTAGGCACTTCTATATCCCAATTAACAGCAGTTGACTCTGATTTGTTAGCAGAGAACTCTCCTGACTTCTCTAAGATCAACTCATTCGTATAAGCGTTAAACAACTGTAGTGTTGCTTTTCCTTTACGTGTAGTATCAGATAGGTTTATCACCTTAGTCGATAAAGTCAACTTATCTCCTTGGCGTAAGAAACGAGGCAAGTTAGGCACTACCATTAATTCCTTCTGCGTTACTACTGTCTGCTCTGTATACGCCTGACGCAAGTTCTTTGTATGACCAACAGCCATAAACTTCCACTTCGTCAATGCCTCAGGCATCGTGAACTCAAACTTCACATCACCATTCTCATCTGTCTTTAGCGTAGGATAGAAGAATGCTGTCTCTTGTAAGTTCTTACGAACTGTAGGTGCAGGTGTGGTTTTCTCTTTTTCTGTGCTATTTAAAGACTCAGGAGATACCCATTGCTTAGAATCATTTACTGATTTAGCTTGTTCAGCTGGTGGTGGTGGTAGTGGTGGCACTTCACTATCATAAGAAGCCCCAGCTGTAGCATAAGCAGCAGTTACTACCACTTCTTCTAAAGCACTATCAGATTCATAATACTCACTAGATTTCATTGCTAGTGGCACATTTCTATTTCTTCCTCCATATCCACTTCTAAACATACTAAGTCCGAACGTATTTAGAATAACAGGTCTGTCTACTGTTAACGTATTCTGATCTATGTTCTCGCTCATTAACGAACTAAAGTATCCAGTACTACGCAGTGTACCGAAGTTATATTTATTAAATGAAGGTGAGTTATAATAATACTTTGGTTCTTTTAATCCCACATTTAAATTGTGATCAACAAACTCATCTAAAGAGGCATCATACATAGTCGCTAATAACTCAGCTACTATTTGCTCTTTCTCATCCCCCTTCACTTTTAGAGACCACTTCTCTTTCGCTCCCGGTTCTACCTTATCTCTAAACGATTCTATTACTATCTGTAGTTTATCTGCATCCTCTTTTAAAGCTATTTCAGCAGCATCTTGTACCGCCATATTATGCTTTAAAGCTAGCGCATATACATTTACCATTTTGTACTCTAGTTTGATAGGAATATCTACTTTCGTTCCTTTCTTACTGATCTTCATGACTTTTTGAGAAACAGTCTTTCCATTAGCCATTACCTCAACGAAAGCATATGTATTATCTTCAGCACTTCTTACTTCTACTGTAGCTTTGTCCCCTACCTTATACGTTTTTTGCTCTGATTTAAGTTCCACTAATGCCTTAGGTGCTTCTTTAAGCTCTTCATTTCTTAAGATAAAAGTCTTCTCTATCTCATTTTTTATGCCATTCTCTAACACATACCCTTTCACGATATAGTTACCTGAAGACAACTGTTTCGCTCCGTTATATACAATAGTATTTCCCTTCGCAGTATCAAATGAAGTATTAAACACAGATACTCCTTCTTTCCACTTAGAACTATCACTTTCATCACCATATACTAAATTAGGGAATAAGGCTACGAACTCATCATAGTTATACAGCTGATAGTCTCCTTTAGTCAACCCAAAATCATCAGTAATACGACTTGGATTAGGTGCTAATAACGGATAGATAGTTAATTCCCCTTGAGAAGCATAGGCTACACCATTTAAGTTGCTTGTACTAATAGTAAAGTTGCTTAAATCTTTAGCTGTCGTAATCACAGGCAAATTGACACTTAACTCTATGTTCTTCTCTCCCACTACTATACTGTGATTCTGACTATGTGTCTCCCCATTTTGATCAGTCACATCCGCATATACAGTATAGGTAAATGTACGAGGCAATGTAGAAGTTGCTTCTCCTTTAGGCAATGCTTTAAAACTCACAGTGAACTTACCTAAAGCATCTGTCACAGTCTCTCCTTGTATCATTGTTTCTCCCTTATCATATCTATAAGGAAATGAAGTACCACATATCCAACGAGGCCATATCTCTTGGCGTACTACACGGTACACTACTTTTGCTTTATCTATATTCGCTCCTAAGAAAGCATTTGCACTACCTGTAACAGCTACTTCTTCGTTTAACTTATAAATATCTTTTAGTTCATCAAAAGTTACCTCAAACTTCGGACGTTTATATTCTTCCATTCGTACGCTACTCCATCCGATAGTCTTGTCATTTAATCTAACCTCTAAGCCATAGTACCCTAACTTTCCTGATGAAGGTAATGTAAACTGCCCATTAACAGAACCAAACTCATTTGTTGTCAGCTCTTGTTTAGATACCTCAGTACCATTTACATCTGTAAGTAGTACTGTTACTTTTGATTTACCTACTACTTGCTCTGTAGTCAGTGTTTTCTTACCTACGATAGACTTAAAGTACATCACTTGAGCAGGTCTGTATATTCCTCTATCAGTAAGGATAGTTGCTTTATACGAAACATCGGTTTCCTCTGTTTCATTATCTCCATAATAACTAGATGCATAAGGAGAGTAATATACTTCTTCCCCTTTTACATTCATATATAGATAATGTCCTAACTTAGATATATCTATGCTAGCTTGACCATTAGCATCCGTAGTGATGACAGTTTCCCAATAATTATTATTGTCACGTCTCTCATCTTCATTTGCTATGTGAATCTTAGTATTACTAAGAGGTTTACCTGATTTGCGGTTATATGCTCTTAGTTTACCATTGTTTACTTCTATAATATTAGGCGTTACATTGATATGACTGATCTGTACATCTGTTTTATCTTCTTCTATCTTATTAAAAGGCACACTAGATATTAACACATAATATCTACCAGACTTTAAAGGCTTAAGAGCAGCTATCGTCCTGTGCATCTCATAGTCTTTAAACGCACTCAAGTTTAGTTCATACGCATCTACAGTAGGATAATCCTTTAGTAACTTCAGATATTGTTCTTCATCTGAATAGAAGTGTTCATCTGTACTCTTAAGATTACTTGTATTTTTTAGGATCTTCACATATACTTTATCCGTGTTCTGATGCCCTATACTTAAGGGAATAGCCTGCTCATCTAACACATAAGCATTAAGCCTATAGTTTAATCGTTTAGCTTCGGCATACTGTTTCATTGTCAATAAGTCCTCTGCTGTATCTGTATTAGGGAATAGTTTAACTGCCTTATCTACTAAAGCGATTAACTCAACTCCTCTAAGATGATTAGCATATCCCTCATACACTAAGGGTTCTTTAGGAAACTCCTCTAATAGAGAGACATATGTTTTCTTGATTACAGCTTCATCACCCTTAGACTCTGCGAGATACATCTGTACATAAACATACATAGAAGTATTCGCTCTAGCCTTTAAGTCTTTTAATAACTCCGTCTCTAGTTGCTCTTTCTTATTCTTAACTAATACACTTTCGTCATCTGATAAGTCAAACGAGTTATACTGTAAGTTCTCTATGAAGTTTAATCTTAGAGCATCATATACAGTAAACTTAGTCCAATCTATCCCTAAGTTCTGATTCGAAAGGTAAAACACATCAGCCCAACTACCGATAAGCGCTTGCTGATCTTTTGCTGCTAGAGTTAATCCTCTGTTATACAGTTTATCTATTTCGCGTTTAAAATCTGCTTCTGTCCAATACTCAATAGAAGAAGAGGTTCCTCCTTCTATAGCTGTTCTATTTCTCAGTTTATATCTATTGGCATCGAAGTACAACTTATATATTTCAGCTATATAAGTATCTAATATCGCTCTAGTAGAACCTGTCGCGGTATTGCTTTCTTTTTTAAACTGATCTATAATGGTATTAATATCATACTTCTCGTCTTCTTGAATAATGATATTAACCTTTGCTTCATAGAACATCGCCTTCATCATACTCGGATAATCCTTATTCTTCTTAGATAAAGTCAACACTTCTTTAATATTAGGCAACATACTTTTTACCTCAGCATTCACTTCTTGCTTCTGAATAATATCCCAAAGCTCTTTTATTCGGCTATTTGGCTGTTGCCCAAAACCTAATAAAGGAGCTAAAATCATTAAACACAGACTTACTTTTTTCATATATAAAATCTTTATTTTACTGTCTCTAAATTACTTAAATCTAACGACACTTTCTTTTTTTAATTACTACCAATGTAGAAATAATTATTTAAACGTTTTAGGACACTGATTTATTTAACCCTTTTTGACTCACTATGATTAAGTGTGCTTATCTACATATCCTGCCATAACAGTCTGTACCTTAAATTGCATCTAGAAAGCAATTATAAATAGACCTTATAAAAAAAAGGATGTTCTTTCGAACATCCTTTTTTTTATTAATTACTTGTGCGTTTAGGTCCTTTTGACTCAGGCCATTCTTGACGCTCACTATGAAAAGTTCTTACAACCCTGTTTTTCTAACAAATTCATCTAAAAACGCCCTTACTCTAGGAATTTCCAACAACGATTCCTTACTAGTAAAAGTATTTATAAAGTCATTTGATAGTTTAGTTTTAATACTCTCTTTCTTATTACTCTCAAGTTTCTTCCATTCTTGACTTTTATTTAATTTATCTATTAAAGATATTTTATCATCTAAAGCAGTTTCAGAATCTAGATACTCTGTTAACTCTTTATACACAAATTCTAATGGATATAAATCTTCAATTGTACTATTATCAGGTAAACTACTAAGTATATCTTTTAATGTAAACACATTATCTTTTGTAAAACCATTCTTAATACCGTTCAAGACTTTACTTTTAGTATCCTTTCCTTCCTTATCTGCATCTAACAGAATAAA
>JBOFGJ010000777.1:0-2440 GCA_051649065.1 Flavobacterium sp.
AAAAAAGATCAAATTAATACCCTATTGTAAAACGTTCTTTGTGATGTTTTGGAGTTTCTAATTCATCTATCATTGCTTTAGCGTAGTCTTCTACAGAGATTTTACTCTCCCCTTGTTCATTGATGATCAAATCGTCTTTTCCCAATCTATAAACTCCTGTTCTTACTCCTGGTTCTAAAGTACCTGCTGGAGAGAAAAATACCCAATCAAGCTCATGCTCTTGAGTCAAAGTGTTTAAGTAGAATTCGCCTAAAGACTTTACTCCACCCATAATTTCTTGTGGAATAACACCTGAGTCTACTACTCTTACTCCTGGAGCTACAAATAATGTACCTGCACCACCAACAATCAGTAAACGCTCTACTCCTGCTCTTTTTACTCCCTCCACTATATTAGGGTAAACCTGAAGCGTTAAGTCATAAATATCAGGATTAGTCCATCCTGGGTTATAAGCGCTAATCACAGCGTCTTTTCCTTGGCTAATTTTAGCTACTTCTTCTATAGAAGAGATATCTGCTTTTACAACAGTTAATTGATTATGAGTAATTTTGATACTCTCTGGGTTACGCACTACTGCTGTAACGTTAATGCCTCTATTTAATGCTTCTTGTAGAATAGCAGATCCTACAAATCCGCTTGCTCCTATTAATACAATATTTTTCATTGTCTGTGTTTTATAATTAATAACAGGACAAAATTAGGATAGATAGCGATGCTCTAAATAATACATTACCGCCTTAAAATGGTAAATCTCCGCCTGTGTTTTATTTACTCAGCAAGGCTCTAAAATCATTAGGAGTTTGGTTGGTGTGTTTTTTAAAGTATTTATTGAAATTAGTAGGTTCTTCAAAACCTAATTCGTACCCTATCTCTTTTATAGATAACGGACTATAGGATAGCAAGCGCTTTGCTTCTAACACAACACGAGCATCGATAGACACTTTAGGAGTATTGCCAATAGTTACTTTTAGTTGTTTGGAAAGGGCTTTCTCGGATACACCTAATAACTCACAGTAGAAGTTTGTATTTCTATTTACTTTAAAATGAAGTTCTAATAGATTATAAAAATCTCTTACGATATTGCTCTGTGTAAATTCACAAGTAGTTGTTTTGAGCTGTCTCTCTGATTCTAATAATATAATGCGTAGATAATTTTGCGCAATAATAGCCTTAAAAGTATCTATCTCTTTGGTTAATTCCCCCTCTAATAAAGTTAAAAGAGGTTGTACAACACTCTGCTGTATCTCTAATACCTGATTTGTACTAATAGGGCTTAAGATCTCAGAGGTATATAAGAATTTAGCGTCTTGCTCTGTGGTAGAAAAGAAAGCCTCTGTAAATAGAATTAGCCTTCCGCTATACTCATTAACAATATCATACTCACAGACCTGTCCAATGGAGATAAAGAGTAGTTCATTAGCCTTTAACGTTAATTGTTTAAAGTCGATAAAGCAGGTGAACTCACCTTCTTCTATATAAATAACTTGATAGAACCTTGCCTTATGTGGTTTGCCTAAAATATGAGGTAGCGTTTTGATAAAGTCTAAGTTCTTCACTTCTATTTCTATAGCGGAAGCTTTAAAGTCGAAGGTGGTTATATCTAATACTTTTTGCATAGTGTAAGTAGGTAGTTCTGTAGAATAAAAGTATAAAAACTAATTGTATTTCATGACTTGTGATTAAAGGGATTGCATAAATAATTTAATTTATTACCTGAAATACTTTCTCTATATTTAGTCACTTATGAGTAAACAAAATCAGACCATGATAGTCCTAAAAGATATTGGAACCTTTCAAGATATTCCTCCTATTGTTCATGCAATTATTACAGGAGATATTGCTTCTCTAAATAACAACCTAACAACTGGTTGGGACATTGAAAAGAGTATTGTTTTAAGTAAATACATTGAACAAACTCCTTTAGACTTTGCCTTGATTATGGAAAACTTTGATTCTCTAAAATGGCTTGTTGAAAAAGGTGTAAACTTAAATGTAAAGCATAATCCGAGTTTTTTAACTGCGGTACGTTATTGCAATGAGCATATTATTCAATATGTAGTGGCTAATGGCGCCAAGACTAATGGTGTAAATAACGTGAAATCTGGAGCTTTTGAGCAGGCTCTTTATGGCAAAAAATACCAGAACTTACCTCTTATTCACCAATTGGGGCATACTGTAGAAAAGTATGGTGGATTAGCATTTAGACAGGCTGTTAATGATAGAAACTATAAGGTATTAGATTTTTTTATTGCTAACAATGTTGATATTAATTACAACAAAGCGGATATGGTCTACCCTTTTAAACCAACTCCACTATGCGTGGCAGCAAGATATGTAGATTTAAAAATGTGTAAATACCTTGTAGAACATGGCGCTGATATTACATTAGCCGAAAAAGATGGCATGCGTCCTTATAGTATCGCTTTAGAAAAAGGTGATA
>JBOFGJ010000778.1:0-1080 GCA_051649065.1 Flavobacterium sp.
AGATTACCAGGAGACGCTAAGACAACATCAACAACGTCTAGCTGCATTACGTGAAGAATATACTAGAGCTAGAGGCGAGTTAGGTCAAACGCCTGGCGTATTACAAAGGATAAAAGGTGAGTTAGGAGATGTTGCTACTGGAATGCTTAAGGCATTTACTGTTACCGCATTGATCGGTACATTCGTTAATGGTATCAAATCAGCATTTAATATTGTTGTAGAGTTTGATCAGGCACAGGCTAACCTAGCAGGTATCTTAGATACTACGAAAGCTGGTGTATCAGCATTGACATTTGAAGCTATTAAACTAGGTGCTAAACTTCCTTTTACTTCTACTGAAGTATCTAAAGCCCAGTTAGAACTTGCTAAACTAGGTAAGTCTATCGAGGAGATTATAAATATGACTCCTGGCGTACTTAATGCAGCTATCGCAATGGATACAGATTTAGCTTCTGCAGCTGAATTCGTAGCAGGACAATTGAACTCTTATGCTGAAGGGAGTGCTGAAGCTACTAAGTATGCTGATATCATGTCTAACAGTACAAATATCTCAGCTACATCATTTGAATATTTATCTACTTCTATTCCTAAAGTATCGAAAGTTGCTTCTGTAGCGAATGTAACATTTGAGAAACTTAATGCTACTATCGGGGTATTAGCAGATCAGAATATAGCTGCAGAAACTGCAGGTACAGGTTTCAGGAATATCTTATTAACTGCTTCTAAAGAAGGTGTACATTATGAACAACTACTACAGAAGGTAAAAGGTTCTACTGATCAGTTAAGTACGGCTACAGAATTATTTGGTAAAGAAAATGCAACTGTAGCAGTAGTATTAGCTAATAGCACAGAAAAGATTATTGCACAGACTACAGCTCTAGAAAATAGTTCAGGTAGTGCTGAGAAGTTGGCCAAGGAAAAAATGAACTCTCTCCAGGGAGACATGAAGTTATTTGATTCAGCTATGGAGGGTATGGTGTTGAGTATTGAGAAAGGAGATGGAGCTTTTGGACAGCTAACTAGAGGTATAATACAGTTTGGAACTAGTATGTTAGAATTAGTTACACCAACTCGTAAAGT
>JBOFGJ010000779.1:0-2862 GCA_051649065.1 Flavobacterium sp.
CTTAATCCTCCTGTGTCATACACCACACCTTTACCAACTAAAACGATAGGTTTTTTGTTGATAGGGTTGGCAGGTTTGTATTCAATGATAGTGAAAGTTGCTTGCTCAATAGAACCTTTGTTCACGGCAATTAACCCACCCATCTTCAATTCGTTTATCTCTTTGCGTCCTAATACTTTTACAGAGAAGTTAGCCTCTTTACCTAACAACTCTATCTCTTTTGATAATTGTGTAGCTGTTAAGAAACTTACTGGCTCATTTACCATAGTACGCGCCCAGTACACTGCTTTTACCGTATTGTTTAAATCACTAATTTGCTTCACTGTGAAGTCACCTTTTACCTCAACATTTGATAAAGCGAACTTCATATCTTCTGCTTCTTTGAAGTACTTTAAGAACTGGTAGTTAGACAACATAAATCCTTCTACTAAAGCTAGTGTAGAAGCACCGTTACCAACGATAGTAAGGTTGTCTGCTTTCTTATCTAATTGTTTGCGTACGCTATTACCAGCTAAACGCATTTTCTCTAAGTTCTCATTCTCTTTCACAAAGAAGAAATACTGACTTCCTATTTTAGCAAAGTCTTCTTCTTTCTTTCCTTCTTCAAATGCTTTTACGAAGTCATTTAAAAGTGCAGGAACCTCTAAAGTTCCTTTATTCTCATTACTTAAAACGAAAACCACATTCCCGTTTGTCTTAATGTTATTTACTAATTGTATCATCTCTGTCAGTTTATGTTATGGCAAATATAACATTTTTAGACGCAACTAAAAAAACGTACTGCTTAAAAATATGCCAATATCACTCAAGTATCCCAAAAGGATATATTTTATGTTTTTAAACAACTATTTATCGAAAAACAATAAATATTATTTGTTTATTAAAAATTATCATCTACTTTTGAATCACTATTAACCAACTAACATTATGTGCTATGATTAAAATATTAATACAATTAGGTTCTCTATTAGTAGAGTTATGTGAAAAGATATTAAATGTCTTATTTTAAGCGTAGATTATGAAGCTGAAATTACTAACTATCTCCCTAATTATAGTTTATACTTTGACTCTTTCCTTTCACTTTAAAGATTTCACTAGAGGTTTTATAGAAGGAAATAAGAACTATAAAGACAATAAGAATTACGTAACGCTAGTCGTAAACAAACCGATTACTAATCATTATACACTTACCTCTAAAGACGGAAAGAGTATTTCACCAACTATAAAAGAAGTAAAAGAAACTATAGACATAGAAATACCTCTGAGCGAATCTTCATTTGAAGGATTGTTATTAGGTCTATTGGGTATTATAAGCCTATTGATATTACCAATATTAATTGTAAGTGTTTTCAAATTGTTTAAGAATATGTATAAGGGAGTTATTGTGGAGAAAAACCAAATCAATAGACTTAAGTTCATAGCCTACGCGCATTTGCCTTTAGCGGTTATAGGCAACTTTATAGTGCTGTATCAGAATTACAATGAACAGCGATATGCTACTCTATACAATTTAGACATAATCAAATATGAATATGATTTCTCATTGTTCTTTATTCCGTTAATTTTGCTGATGATAGTAGAAGTACTTAAACAACACTTAAAGTTAAAAGAAGAAGCAGACTTAATCATATAACCCCACGATATGCCGATAATAGTAAACTTAGATGTAATGATGGCGAAGCGTAAGATATCGCTTAATGAGTTGGCTGAGCGTGTAGGTATCACCGTGAGTAACCTATCCATACTCAAGACCAATAAGGCTAAGGCAATCCGCTTTAGTACGCTAGAAGCTATCTGTAAAGAACTCGACTGCCAACCAGCTGATATACTAGAATATGTAAATGAAGACTAAGCTAAATACTTGGTCTTTTTATTCCCAAATACTTGCATTTCCTTGAATAACAACAATTAACCACCATATAATGGGTACACTCTCTACCCAAAATAGCGTAAAGAATTTGGTGCGTTTAGGAGACGCATAAATAATAAAAAACAAAGTCAAGAGTACAATCAATAAGTTGTTCCAAGCTTGAATAGGATGATACCCTACTTTAAAAAACTCAATGATATAAAAAGGAAGTAATAAGAATGCCAACAACCACTTTGTTCTAGTGATGCCCAACATTTGAGGTAGTGTATTTAAGTATTTATCATCATACTGTAGATCCACAACTTCGAATATACCAATCAAAATAAACACTAATATAAAACGCTGTGTAAACTTAATTACTATATCCCAACTAATAGGCACATCGGCATTTACCACAGGTACTATAAGCGTTACAGTAGCCCAACACAGGCATACGATATACACTTTAAGCCCTGCCAAGTTGCGTAGATTACTTCTATTACTACTTATGGGGATGGCATATAATACAGACAAGACTAATAAGCTTAACGTGACTAACTGCGCCTTGTAGTTGAGCATAAAGAAAGCAACAGTACCGATTAATAGTGCGATTACACTTAACGCTATAATCACCTTTAACCGCAGTGTAAAAGGGTTCTTATGTCGATAAACCACCTCAGCATATTTAATAAAATTATAGGAGAACAAGGTGCCACTAAACGCCAAAACAGATACTACAGCATCAAATGGAAGCTGACAAAAATAAAAAGTCATCTGCACTAAAGTGAAGACAGCTAAGGAAACGTGAATACTTCCGTTCAAATAAAGTGCAACTATTCTATTTTTTAACAAATCCATATTATATATCCCTTCTACTACTGTTATGCTTATTCACTTTTCAAAATTAATCGATATAAATATACAATTGTCAGATTAATGGTTATTTTTGTGTGATTAAACACAACTTTTATTTATTGTCCAAATGAAAACAAACGCATTTGCATTAAGACACA
>JBOFGJ010000780.1:0-9954 GCA_051649065.1 Flavobacterium sp.
AACTCAACTGAAAACCAATATCATATACCCAATAAGGGTAAATACACAGTCCGAAGAAAAGTGCCAAGCCTATACTGTGCTCTAAATTCTGTTCACGCCTAATCAATTGACATGTTGTAAATATGCTAAACATAAATACAGCCCTAAACACTGATGGTGAAAACCCTGACAAGAATACAAACACCCACAGTACCACTAATACTGCTATTCTCTTCCATTTTTTAGGTAAGAAGAAAAAAACTTGCATTAGCACTAGATAGATTAACCCTACGTGAAGACCAGATATCGCTAAGATATGCATCACTCCTACATCTTTAAACTGCATCACGACATCAGCATCTATATAAGATTTCTCCCCTAGTAATAATGCAACTAATAATCCCTTTGCTTCTTCTGTTAAAGGACTATCCTGTCCATTGATCCTTTCTATTAAGATTCTTCTAATATCAAGTATCTGATATCTCCAGTACTTATCCTCTCCTATTACATCATAGTCAGTGATATAACTCTGTATATAAATCTCCTTACCCATCATATAGCGTTGGTAATCAAACTGTCCTACGTTTTTAGGAGCGCTAATTCTTCTAATATTACTATAATAAGTAACGATATCTCCAGGTTTAAGATCAGACTGACGAGTTTGAAAACTAAGGGCAATCTTACTTGTAGTAAAAGTATCGCTTACCCTTATAAGTTCTGCTATAAACCGTTTATTATCCTTGCTTTTGACCGTCTCAGTGATTTTAGCAACTATTTGAACTTTCTGAGAATTATTGTCCATAAATTCACTAATTGCAGCTAGCTTCTGTTGATGATTAGAGCTTACCATTGTCTTTAATCCAACTCCTAAGCTAAAAAAGATACTAGCAAATAATACAACATCTCTATAAAACGTAAAGCGAGAAGGCAAAACAAAAAACCGAGTAAGCAATCCACTAGCAAGAAGAGTTAACAGGATAACTATACAGCTCCCAATGTAAATAAGGAAGATGGGTAACTCTATATATATCCCTAAAAAGAGAAATAAAGAATAGAACAGGAAAGATATTTTCAATGGCTTCATATAGAATACATTGTATCAATATTCAATCCACAATTATATCTTTAGACAATAATTACACAAACTTAACATAGGAAATATTGTTAACATTACTACACAAAAAAACTCCCATTAAAGCTACGGATAGACTTAATGGGAGTTCTCTACTTACCTACGCTAGGCAGTATATATAAAAAACTAATATCTCTCTTAGTTTAAACTTTCAGTCACTACACGATTAATTTGTGCAAATGTTCTACTGTAGTAATTCTCTTTTGTAGAAGATACGATAACACCTCTACTAGTTGAAGAATGAATGAACTTAATCTCATCATTTAGAACTTCTGTAATAATACCTACATGGCTAATTCTGTTCCCACGAGTTTTAAAGAAAATAAGATCACCCATTTGAGCTTCTGATCTTCTTACCTGCTCACCTACTTGAGCCATCTCACTAGAACTACGAGGTAAGTTAATACTAGTGTCTTCGAATGCTGTACTTACTAAACCAGAACAGTCTATTCCACTTCTGCTCATACCTCCGTATCTGTAACGTACTCCTTTATAATCAAAAGCAGTAGTCAATACTTGATTTGTTAAATCACTAGGTTCTACTCTTAATGCTCTATTCTCTTCAGGTATATCACTTAATAGAGCTTCTATATCATCTTGTATCTGTGCATCAACACTTTTACTTTCTGCTATAACTGTAATAGGTTTTTTCTTTACTGGATTTTTTGCTGCGCTATACGACTTGGTATGCTTAACATTAGCATGTACCGTCGTCATACCGGTCAGCCCAATGATACTGATTAATAAAAGGGTAAACTTCTTCATAATAGTTTTTGTGGTGGTTGATTAACTTTTCTTTTTCACATGATTTTTTATAATTTCTTCCGCTACATGATCACTCGCTCCTTCACCGCCCAAATTACAAATTAATTTGTTATATTTTAACAATATTTCATTTCTTTTTTCTCCTTCTGAGATTTTTGCGAATTCTTCTTCTATTCTTTTCGCGTTACAGTCCCCTTGTATAAGCTCTACGACCACATCATCATCCATAATTAAGTTCACTAAAGAGATATATTTTAGCTTGATAATTCTCTTCGCAATCTCGTAAGATACCTGATTTCCTTTGTATAAGACTACCTGTGGAACATTAAATAAAGCTGTTTCTAAAGTAGCTGTTCCAGAAGTCACTAATGCAGCATGCGCAATATTTAACAAAGCGTACGTTTCATTGAAAACAAATGAAATATTCTTGTCTTTTATAAAGGATTCATAAAACGAAGCTTCCTGTCCAGGAGCTCCCGCTATGACGAATTGGTACTGAGGATAGTGATGAATCACCGAAAGCATCTCATTTAGCAGCTTACTTATCTCCTGTTTTCGACTTCCTGGTAGTAAAGCGATGACAGGTCGCTCATCTAAATTATGCTTTACTCTAAAGTCAACATGTATTTCTGAGCGATAGCGAGCAATAGCATCAATTAGAGGGTGACCAACAAAAGTTACTGGATAATTATGCTTCTTCTCATAGAAGTCTTTTTCGAATGGTAAGATTACGTACATATAGTCAAAATCTCTTTTGATATCATTAATACGATTCTCCTTCCATGCCCATATCTGAGGAGAGATATAATAGTGTGTCTCTATTCCCATGCGCTTTGCCCACTTAGCAATACGCATATTAAATCCAGGATAATCAATGAATACAATTACATCAGGCTGAAACTTAAAGATATCTTTTTTGCATAATTTAATATTACGCAATATCGTCCCTAGGTTTTGCACCACTTCTACAAACCCCATAAAAGCAAGGTCTTTATAATGTTTCACTAAGGTTCCACCTACACTTTGCATCAAATCACCACCCCAAAAACGCACCTCTGCTTCTGGATCTTTCTTATATATAGAACGCATCAAATTAGATCCATGCAAATCTCCAGACGCTTCACCTGCTATTATGTAATACTTCATCTACACTAATTGTGTTACTATGGTTAAAATTATAACGGCTAAAATACAACCTCTCGCTAATAAATCTAACTTGCGATTAATAAAAAATGTAAATAAAAACAAATTCAGTAAACTACCTAGAGCTGTGACTCTACCCAATATTCCAATTGATTTTATAAACTCAAAATCTCCGAATAATTCAAAGTTAGTAAATAGCAAAAGATAGAACTCCATCCCAAAAATGGTAACTACTATACCAGCTAAAAAACCTAAAAAGACATTTAGTACTTTATCTTTCATATTATAGATCCCATCTATTAATTCTCTCTAAAACTTGGTGAGCTGTCAAATCAAACTGTACAGGCACTATAGACACATATCCATGATGTAAAGCCCATTCATCAGTATCTTCACCCTTATCTTGATTTACGAACTCACCTACTAGCCAATAATATTCCTTACCATGAGGACTAACTCGCTTGTCAAAATTCTCAACCCATGTAGCCTTAGCCTGTCTACATACTTTCACTCCTTTTATCTCTTCTTTAGGAAGTTTAGGGAAGTTCACATTTAACACTACATCTTTAGGTATACCATGTTTCAGTGCTTCCGTAATTATCTTCTTAATATAAGGCTTGATTTGTTCAAAATCTGCACTCCAACTAAAATCTAATAAAGAAAAACCAATAGCAGGTATCCCACTCATTCCAGCTTCTAAAGCAGCACTCATCGTACCTGAATATATAACATTAATAGATGAATTAGAGCCATGATTTACTCCAGACACACATAAGTCAGGTGTTCTATCTAGTATTTGTCCTAATGCTATCTTCACACAATCAACAGGTGTTCCTGAACAAGCATATTCAATTTCTATTTCTGGATCTATATTTACCTTCTCCAAGGTCAGTGTATTATTAATTGTCACAGCATGTCCCATACCTGACTGCGCACTATCTGGAGCTACAACTACTACTTCTCCTATCTCTTTCATTACACTAATCAAAGCTCTCATACCAGGAGCAGTGATACCATCATCATTTGTAACAAGTATTAACGGTTTTTGCATCGTTTCATTTTTTTAATTACATTCGCTAATGTAAGGAATATATGTTATTTCGTCTGTGAAGTTACTCAGTTTTCATCACAAGACAGATACTATCTATATGGCGTTTATGTGTTTTAACAAATAATTATCTGCCTAACCATACAAATATTTACTTTTTTAACTACTTTAGTTCAAAACTAATTAATGAATACTTTTAAGCTATTTATGAAAAGAAATTATAAGGTTATACTTCTAATAGTCGGAGTGTCTGCACTTCTATGGAGCTTTATGCCTAAACAAGAGAAAGATACTCCTGAGAAAGATCAATTACTTCTAGAGTTAGTGACATATATCTTAGAAAACACACATTACTCTCCAGCTAAGATTGATGATAAATTCTCTGCTACAGTATATAAAGAATATCTAAAAGCATTAGACCCAATGAAGAGATACTTCTTACAGTCTGATATAGATGAGTTTTCGAAATACGAATACCTAATAGATGATATGATTCAACTTAAAGAACTTTCTTTCTTTAATTTGACTTATGACCGTATCACTCAACGTATGAATGAAGCTAAAGGTATATATACTGAAGTTTTAGATAAACCATTTGATTTTAAATCTGATGACGTATTTAATGCAGACTACGACAGTATCGGCTATGCGAAGAACGCTGACGAATTAAAAGAACGTTGGAACAAACAATTAAAATTAAATGTACTTTCAACTATCACTGACAACTTAAAAATACAAGAAGGTAAAGATATTGATAATGAAGATCTTGATGAGTTTGGAGAGCCAGTGGTAAAAGAGGAGAAGAAAGATGATAAGAATAAAAAAGACAAGAAACCTGTAGAGAAAAAATCTTTTGAACAACTAGAAAAAGAAGCAAGAGAAAGTGCTCTAAAATCTTTAGAAGAATACTTCGATGCCCTTAAGGACTTAGAAAGAAAAGATTGGTTCTCGATCTACTTAAACTCTATTGTAGAACGTTTTGATCCACATACATTTTACTTTGCTCCAGAGGACAAAGAGAAATTTGATGCTAGCATGAGTGGTAGTTTTGAAGGTATTGGTGCAGTCTTAAGAAAAAAATCTGAGGGTGTAGAAATAAACGAATTAGTTCCTGGTGGACCTGCTTGGAGAGGAAAAGAGATTGAAACAGGTGATATTATTCTTAAAGTAGGTCAATCTAAAGATGAAGAACCTATCGATATCGTAGGAATGCGTCTAGATAATGTAGTAAAACTTATCAAAGGTAAGAAGAACACTACTGTCTACTTAACAATGAAAAAGATAGATGGTACAATCAAGGTTATACCTGTAATGCGTGAAGTTATCGAGATGGAAGAGACTTATGCTAAATCTAGTATCATACAAGATGGAGATAAGAAATATGGTATCATTCACTTGCCTAAATTCTACATTGACTTTGAAAATAAAGACAGCCGTAATGCATTTACAGATGTTGAGAAAGAAATCAAAGAATTGAAGCAACAGAATATAGATGGTATCATTATGGACCTTAGAAATAATGGTGGTGGATCTTTAGAAACTGTTATCAAAATGGTAGGTCTATTCGCTAAAGAAGGTCCTGTAGTACAAGTGAAATCTTCTAGAGGAAAACAAAAAGTATTAGATGATAAAGATACTCCTATCGTATGGGAAGGTCCATTAGTAGTATTAGTGAATAACTTCTCTGCTTCTGCTTCTGAAATCTTCGCTGCTGCTATCCAAGATTATAAACGTGGAGTTATCATTGGTAGTAAACATACTTATGGTAAAGGAACTGTTCAAAACTTAATCACTCTTAATGATTTGCTTAAAACACAACCATTCGGAGAGTTGGGAGCACTTAAAGTTACATTACAGAAGTTCTACCGTATCAATGGAGGTTCTACTCAACGTGAAGGTGTATTAAGCGACATCGTATTACCAGACAGATATTCATATATCGATATGGGAGAAAGAGATATGGATAATGCTATGCCTTGGGATAAAATAGACAGAGCAGTATATACTCCTTATGCTAATGACTTCTCTAGTGTGATCAAATCTAGTAAAGAGCGTATCGCTGTTAATGAACAATTCAAATTAATAGATGAAAACGCAAAGTGGATTAACGAAAGAAAAGATGAGAAACAATTCTCTCTTAACTTAGATAAATATCAAACTAGACAAAAAGAAGTAGAAGAAAAAGCGAAGAAATTTAAAGCTATTTCTAAATACAAAAGCAACTTAAAATTCTCTTCTTTACCAAGCGAAATGGCTAGAGTCAAAAAAGACACTATCCTTGAAAGTAAAAGAGATAGATGGCACGAAATGCTAAATAGTGATATCTATATAGAAGAAGGTGTTAAGATCCTAAATGACTTAGACACAAAGAAAACTTACAAAGTAAGTGGTGATAAAAACAACGTAAGTTCTAAATTATAGAATGTCTAACACTAGTAAATCATATACACAGATTGCGCTCCAAAGATTCAAAAAGGATTTTTGGGGCGTTTTGTGTTTTTGGGTAATTATCGCTATTTCAGCAATTGCTCTATTCGCTTATTTCTTTATCCCAGACAACTCTAAGAATGCTAATGCTGGAGACTTAGCACTACGCTCACAAGCTCCTGGCTTTACAGTCACTACCATTACGATCCCTTCTAACACTGATAGAACTTGGGGTGAATTATGGTTCGGAAGAGAAGAAGCAACAAAATTCATTCCTGTCTCAGAATACAAGATAGAGAACGATACTATTCACTATAAAAACTACAGTAATCAACCACAATTAGAAGATGTAAAGAAGATTGCCCTAAATCAATTTGGCGATGCCAAAGAATCTGATATTATTAGAGAGAAGAAATACTGGTTAGGAACAGATAACCAAGGTAGAGATTATCTAAGTCGCCTAGTTATAGGAGCTCGTGTATCATTATCAATCGGTTTTGTAGCCGTACTGATATCTCTTGTCATAGGCATAACATTAGGAGCAATAGCAGGATATTTTGGAGGTAAAACTGATGCGCTTATTTTATGGTTAATTAATGTATTTTGGTCTATTCCTACATTACTATTAGTCATTGCTATTACATTAGCTCTAGGCAAGGGATTTTGGCAAGTATTTATAGCTGTAGGACTAACTATGTGGGTAGAGGTAGCTCGTGTTGTTAGAGGACAAGTAATTAGCGTTAAAGAGCAACAATATGTAACAGCTGCACATGCACTAGGCTATTCTAACTATAGAATCATCACTAAACACATACTCCCTAACTGTATGGCGCCTGTGATCGTAATCTCTGCAGCTAACTTCGCTTCAGCCATATTAGTAGAAAGCGGTCTAAGCTTCTTGGGATTGGGAACACAAGTACCAACACCTAGTTGGGGTGCAATGATTAAAGAAAACTATAACTATATCCTTCTAGGCAAGCCTTATTTAGCATTACTACCTGGCTTCGCTATGTTCGTATTAGTGATTAGCTTTATGTTAATAGGAAATGCACTCAGGGACGCACTAGACGTTCGAAAATAATCATTACAATATATACAGCATTAGTCAAATACGACAAAGTAATTCTACTTTACAGTTCTTTCATTAGCTCTATAACCTTACTATAGTATGCTGAAATCAATTCAGATCTATCTTGTATAATTGCTTTTCGTTTATCTGTCTATCGCTGATTCTGAGATAAAGAGAGAGGCTGTTCTTATTTAGAACAGCCTCTCTCTTTTATATACTCCTAAGGCACTAACAGATCTCGTATATCTGACTTACTGCCATTGTAAATATTCAAATCTACTTTACCATCAATACCATCTATTACACCTTTCTCTGTGAATTGCCAGAAGTGCCATTCAGGCTTAATTTCTTCTACAAAGAAGTTATAATTTGCTATCCATAATACATGATCAGGAAACCAGTCCTTAAGATGATGAGAATAAAAGTTCTCTCCTGAATATAAGATTGGCTTAACTTTATAATGAGCTTCCACAAGATTAACCCAATTCTGTAGACCTTTTCTCAAGTTCTCCATAGATTGCTCCTTAGGCATATCTTCTATATCTAATACAGGCGGAAAGTCTCCTTCTGATATCTTGACATTTTTAATAAAGTTCTCTGCTTGCTCTGTCGAATTTTCATCAGGTCGGTAATAATGGTATGCACCTCGAATAAAGTGATTTGCTCTTGCACCTTTCCAGTTCAGCTCAAATGCTTTGTCTTTGCCATTCTTACCCATAGTAGCACGGATAAATACAAAATCTAGTGATGCCTTACCTGCCACGGAATCCACTACTTTCCAATCTATCACTCCTTGATAATGTGATACATCAAAACCAACCAACATATCATCATGTCTATCTAACACCTCAACAGTGCGAACATCAAAGATAGATTTGCCTTCTGACTTCTTATCTCCGCTAAAGAAGTAACGAATCCCCTCTTTAAAACTAATACCAAACCAAATACCAATACCCACGAAAAAAGTAATGATAACAACCCACTTCACTTGAGTCCAAGTAGTTGACTTAGTGTTTTTTTTATTAGTTGGTTTGCGCTTTGTAGGTGGCTTTCTTTTAGGTCTAGCACCGACAGCAGCCATAGGGTTAGGAGTAGTTTTATTAGTAGCCATTTGACATTTAAAAATGTAAAATTAAATCTTTTATTTACTAAATGAACGCGATAGAGAAGATTAGTTTACACTTCTTTTTGATTCTTATTTAGCTTTAAAACTGGTACAGGTAGTTCAATATTATTCATTTTGAATTTCTTATCTATTTCAAAGCGAATAGTACTTGCTATTCTATCATTATCAAACGCATTGTCAATAAAATAATACAGAATAAACCGAATAGAAGACTCTCCAAACTGATCTATAAAAACAATCGGTTTAGGATCTTTAAGTACCTCTTCATTATACTCTACACAGGTAAGTAATACTGCTCTTACTAACTCTACATCAGTGCCTATAAAAGCTCCGACATCTATTCTAGCACGAATAATAGGATCTTCATGTGTCCAGTTATTCATAATATCATCAATTAATTTTCTGTTGGGAATAACGATTGATTTGCGATTACGTGTTTCTACGATGGTACATCTAAGATTTATTGTCGTTACACGACCGACTTCACCTTTAATATCGATCACATCACCTACATTTAAAGTTTTATCAAATAATATATATATACCCGCTATCAAGTCTCTAAATATATCCTGTAATGCGAAACCTAATCCAACAAACAACGCTGCAGACGTAGTTAAGAACATACTGATATTAATTCCTATCACATTCAGAATAAAGAAAAACATAATTAGGTAAATGAAATAATTGATAAAATTAAATACACTTCCTAATCTAGCCGCTACATCAGGAGTAGCTGTACGAATGAATGCCTTCTTAAGTAAACGTACTCCAACATTAGTAATCATTAAAGTAAAAACTATAAACAATATAGTTCCAATAGTTATAGTAATAGATTTACTAGCGTATAATTCGTATTCTAACATTGTCGTAAGCAAATTCTTTAATTCCATCTCCAAAGTTTAACTACTTTAAGTTTTATATATTCTCTAATAATTAGACAAGCCATACAGCAAAAGTCACACCACTAAAATCTAATTGCATCTTGTAGTTATGGAATTTACGAAAAACTGACAACTGATGCAACTAAATAAACATTACAACTAACACAGCCTTATTAAAATTGATTACCATACTTTGACAACATTTCTAGTGTAGCTAGCAATAAAATCGCTAAATAATCGGCATAAAAAAAGCCTCTTCGTTTGAAGAGGCTTTTGTGCGGGTAAAAGGACTCGAACCTTCACACCTTGCGGCACCAGATCCTAAGTCTGGCGTGTCTACCAATTTCACCATACCCGCGGAATCAGTGGAACATCCTGTTCCTT
>JBOFGJ010000781.1:0-2552 GCA_051649065.1 Flavobacterium sp.
GAGATACTATTAAGTGAAAAAGGATTCTACTTTACACTACTATTATTTGGTCTATTCGCTGTAGTAGCACTACAAAAGAGTGTACGTGATAAAATAGAGGGAGTTCCTGTGACACCTATATTTTATACTATCGGATGGATAGGTACATTAGCAAGTATTACTTTATTAACTATCGGACTAATCAATGCCGAAATGCTATTAAGTGAAAAAGGTTTCTATGCGATCTCTTATTTGCTATCTCTATTCGCAGCAGTGAGTGTGCAAAAGAATGTAAGGGACTTAGAGAACTTTAGTAAGTAAAACAAGACTATGTTATATAAAAGTCTATAAAAGTAACCCTCCTACTCTTTAGTGAATAGGAGGGTTTTATATTGACTAAAAATTAAATCGAACAGAAACTAAGAACTGAGAAGGTCTAAGTTTAAACGTAGTAGCTGATGTTTGTATACTATTTATCACTACTTGTTCATATTCTTTTGTATTTAAGATATTGTTCCACTCAAAGTCAAAGTCTATTTTCTTCTTATTCCACTTAAAACGGTACATCACATCCATAAATCTATTCGCAAACTTCTGTTGATTAAATACATTCTCTTGATAGTCTAACTTCCAAATAAAGCTATGTGATTTAAATGGTATTAAATCAATGCGAATGTTATGCGAATTGCCATAAGAATAAGTTGACTGTTTCATATCCTTGCGTTGAGATTCATTATAAGCAAAGTCATAAGTGAAGTTTAACCAATCATAGTGATTATTCGTCAGCTGTAATCCATAAGTATAGTTGTAAGTATTCACATCTCTTAATGACTCGTTTAACAGGATCTCGGACTTATTCTTAGCAATAGAAAAACTTCCTTTTATATTAGAGCTGTACTCACTAAAAAACTTCCCTATATTAAGATTAGCATTCAAGTTATTGGCTATATTCTTTCTATCTAAAGCTTCTATAATACTCTGTCCATTCTCATCAATAGTCTGAGCTAACATGATCTTCTTATCTTGATAGTTATTCGTAGCAGATCCATTCATAAATAGACCATTGAATGGATTCTTAAATTCAAAGCGCATCCAAGACATAATACTCTGCGTATCTTCTATCTTTCCTTTATAAGCAGTGAAGTTTAAACCACTGAAAATATAATGATTATACAACTGACTTAAAGGTGTGTAACTTGTACCAAGAGAGCTTCCTCCTCTTATCGTCCACATATTATTAATCTTATAAGACAAGTATAAAGATGGCGAGAAATCAACTGCATTCTTTGTATTACTAGTATCAATGGTCTTATCTTCTAACTTCATCGTTGACCAAATAATAGGTAGAGTAAATGTCATATCCCATGATACACCTTTAAAGTTAATACTTGAATTTAAACGATTAACTAGCCTATTATAAGTCAAATCATTCTGATAATTACTCCCTAGCCAAACGCTTTCATTATTCTGTCCGAATAGGTCTGTCTCAAAGCGCTTATTCTCATATAACAAACTGTACTCTTCTGTGAATGTCCACTTTCTATATTTCCATGAAAGAGATACAGCATTCTGTGTATAAAAACTATTGTCTAAAAACGATTGGTTTAATAAGCCATATTTCTTCAGATCTTGATCAGGGAAGTTAACATTGCCATTAGCTACTACATCATAATCTTGTTTGTCTCTAGTAAAATCAACAATAGATTTAAAGTTAGCAAACTTATTACTACCCACAGGTATCAAGGTACTTAGTGAATTTTGGAACGAGAAAGAAGGAGAAGTTACACTCTGATTAATAGGATCATTATTCTGTAGCATTAAACCTCTTTCTTTATTTCTACTAACATTAAACGTTATATAGTCCTTTAGATAATTCTCTTTAGCATTCTTGGTAATCGTAAATTTAGCATTGAATGCCTCTTTAAAATACCTGTTCTCATCTTTTCTACTGTATCGAATCATCTCGCTAACATTGCCATTTGCATCTAGATTCTTGATTTCTGTAGATTGAGTACCTGACTGTTTTACCTCATCATTCGTATAAAAAGCATTCGTATTCATTTCTACTTTATCAGTAAATTTCACTAAAAAGTTAGCTGAAACAAAGTGTGATCGATTGTCTAAATAGCGTGACTTATCAATAGCAGGAGCAGAAGTACTGCTCATAAACAAAGTCTGTCCTGTAGTTTTCGTGTAACTATAGACATCAAAAGATCCGAATGAACCAAATGCTCTGAATTTATTGCTAAGATCATCCCCTGTATTATTCGTATCATAACTCACTAGATACTGTAATCCTTTGCTAAAGAACATCGGAGACACTGTACTATTCCACAAAAAAGGGTCTGCTCCTACTCCTATCTTAGCACTACCACTTAAACTGATCTTATTCTTTAATCGAATATTAATAGCAGGGCTCTCTGAAGCTACTTTGCCTTCGAGCATTTTAATCGGTTGGTGATTCTCTATCACTTCTAATTTACTCACATGTAGATTAGGCAATGCCTTAGTAATGGCACCATACCTCCCCTGCATAAGATCTTTACCTTCTACATAGAATTTATTAAGAGGTT
>JBOFGJ010000782.1:0-3596 GCA_051649065.1 Flavobacterium sp.
GATCAACTTTTCCGCATTCTTTAAACGAGGATTTAGACTCATAATACGCTCTAACTTAAAGGGCAATCTTCTATAAAAGAAAGCATTGTCATCTAAATCAAAACCTAATAACCCC
Source organism: Flavobacterium sp. (assembly GCA_051649065.1). Classification (GTDB taxonomy): domain Bacteria; phylum Bacteroidota; class Bacteroidia; order Flavobacteriales; family Flavobacteriaceae; genus Flavobacterium. The sequence continues at coordinate 116 of JBOFGJ010000782.1, forward strand.
ATAGCAGCTAATCGCCCTGTCAGACTATCTGCATCAGTGAAGCTCATCCCTTCCTCCATCGCAAACATCGTCGGGTTAAAGCGTTGATTCGCATACGCGTATTTATCCATTACATCTATCCACTCATCGTCCACATCATCTATCAAGGACTCTAATGCAGCTCCTTCACCTGAGAACCCTCTCCAAGTATCTCTAGATAGAGAAAAACTGAAGCGAATATCACCAAAGTACAACTGCCATGTGGTGCTTTGCATATCAGGATGTGGATACACCTGCATAGTATCAATATAAGGCAACAATGGCTCTAACAATCTCAAGCGATGAATACCTCCTACACATACAGCACTAGCAGACTTAACAGGTGTGAACACAGGCATATTACCGCGTACTGTTAGATAATAATCTGTCTTAATCGCCCCTTTTGGAATACCTCTAAATAATTGTTGAGTCTGTATTTTATTAAATGTATGTATATGCTCTACTTTAGATAGATAAATCTGTACTGTGCTCAATCCTTTAATCCACTTAATCGGAAGAGGAACCTTGCGCTCTACTATTCTCTTAACCTCTGTTTGAATACTAACTTCTTTCTGACCAATAGAGAGTAGCACATTCTCTTTCTGCTTTATCCCATTTAGCGCAGTAAGCATCGGTTGGTTAAAGTCTACATTCGTAGTCCCATTCTCTAAGAACTCCCCATCTAACCCATCAGGCAATACATCTACACGAGCATAAACCCCTGCACAATGAGAGAATCCCTCAAATCTCACTCTACCATCTCCTGCTGTAGCAATAGGGTCTTTTAGCTTAGCTAGATCAGCAGGTGATAAATTAAAACTAGACTTCACCACATTAGACAACGTGATTAAACAACGTGCCATGATAAAAGGATCCTTCACATTACCCCAAAAAAAGCAGGGTGCATCTGTCTTTTTTTGTATCTCGCTGTACTTCGCTAAGAATAATTCGTCCCCTCCCTTGCCTTTCGTTAAGCTAGAAGGGTTATTGTATATATAAGATAATAGGTCGTTCATGGTAATTCATAATGATAAGGCAAGGTACTAAAATTCATAGAAATATAACCTTCTAGAACTGTACACATCTGTCAAGTATTACTCTCATTCATAAAGGTATTAAACAACAAAGCCCTATTCTTTACCAGAATAGGGCTATTTATATTATTCTTCAAGCACTTATATTGACAATGTTCCCGTAAGATATACTAACGTGATTCCTCCTATCGTCAGAATGACATACTGTGTGTTATACATTATGTCAAGAGGGAGACACACAGGACAGAGCGTTAAGAAAATAGTTCATAACCATTTTTAGTACATGTGAAAGGTGACACGCATAATAATGCGTCTGTACCTTGATATAGAGGATGTTCATAGGATATAGAATGCCGCAGGCAAACACTCCTAATTCTAAATTCTAAATTCTAAATTCCTAATTAAAAAAGCCGATACTGTCGCTAGTATCGGCTTTTAATTGTCGTCTATAAATTGTTAGTTTATCCTTGTTTTAAAAGTTAGGTTTATGGATAATCACATGCCGTAGGCACACATTCGTAATTCCTAACTCCCAATTCCTAATTGATAACTATAGATCTGCGAAGAAGTCATTTCCTTTATCATCAGTGATGATGAAGGCAGGGAAGTCTTTCACTACGATCTTACGCACAGCTTCCATTCCTAATTCTGGGAAGTCAACCACCTCTACACTTAAGATATTCTCTTTTGCAAGGATAGCAGCTGGTCCTCCAATAGAACCTAGATAGAAACCACCGTGTTTTTTACACGCGTCAGTTACAGCTTGACTACGGTTACCTTTCGCTAACATAATCATACTTCCACCTACCGCTTGGAAACTATCTACATAAGGATCCATACGTCCTGCTGTAGTTGGTCCAAAACTTCCTGATGGCATACCATCTGGAGTCTTAGCTGGCCCTGCATAGTACACTGGGTGATTCTTGAAGTAGTCTGGCATCTCTTGTCCATTGTCTAACATCTCTTGAATCTTAGCGTGAGCGATGTCGCGCGCCACGATAACAGTTCCATTTAACATTAAACGAGTCTTGATAGGGTGCTTAGTCAACTCCGCTAATTGAGCTTCCATAGGTTGATCTAAATCAATCACTACAGGCTCTTCTAAATGAGGTGCTACCTCTGGTAAGAAACGTCCAGGATTAGTCTCTAATTGTTCTACGAACAATCCTTCTGCTGTGATTTTAGCTTTAATATTTCTATCTGCTGAACACGATACTCCTAATCCTACTGGACATGAAGCTGCGTGACGAGGAAGACGAATAACACGTACATCATGAGTAAAATATTTACCTCCGAACTGTGCACCGATTCTAGACTCTTGACAGATTAATTGCAATTTTTTCTCCCACTCTAGGTCGCGGAACGCTTGACCTCCCATATTACCTGAAGTAGGTAGATTATCATAGTATCCTGCTGATGCTTTCTTCACAGCTGCTAAGTTAGCCTCAGCAGATGTACCACCAATAACTAATGCTAAGTGATAAGGAGGACATGCAGCAGTACCTAAATCCATTATTTTCTCTTTGATGAACTCTGTCAAATTCTTGTCATTCAACAAAGCTTTTGTCTTTTGGTATAAGAACGTCTTGTTAGCAGACCCTCCTCCTTTTGCTAAAAATAAGAACTCATATTTAGCTCCTTGCGTAGCATAGATATCGATCTGTGCTGGTAAGTTAGAACCTGAGTTTTTCTCTTCGAACATACTAATAGGAACGATCTGAGAGTAACGTAAGTTTTTCTTTTGGTATGTTTCGAAGATACCTCTAGATAAACTTTCTGCATCATTCGAACCTGTATATACATTCTCTCCTTTTTTTCCTACTACAATAGCAGTACCTGTATCTTGACAAGAAGGCAATTCTCCCTCTACCGCTACTTTAGCATTTTGAAGTAAGTTATAAGCCACAAAACGATCATTATCTGTCGCTTCTGGATCATCTAGTATAGCTTTTAATTTTTCTAAGTGTGATGTTCTTAACATGAAAGAAACATCAGTCATAGCAGTTTCTGCTACTAACTCAATTCCCTTAGGATCAACCACTAATATTTCGCGATCACCTAATTTCTCAACTTTTACGTACTCAGAAGAAATCTTTTTGTACTGCGTATCATCCTTTTGGATTGGATACGGATCTTGATATATGAAGTCCATTGAATTGTTAATTTATTTTTGTACAGTAAAATTACAAATTATGATTCGTATAAACCCTTAGAATGCGTCTAAATAGCCCGTATTTACAAGGGTTTTGAATCAATTGTACTTTAATAAATAATATTAGAATACTTTACTATATTTCTCTATAAAAGATCACTATTCAAACAAAATAAGCAACGATATTATGTTATACTTCAAAAACAAATACTCTTCCAAAACACCTTTAATTGCCTTAAAAATCTCTTTCCCATTAAGTTAATCCCCTATGACATTT
>JBOFGJ010000783.1:0-1672 GCA_051649065.1 Flavobacterium sp.
AAATCATCCTTAGCATCCTCACGAGTGATATCATTCAGTGTCACTAGACGCGTCTTAGACTCTAGCACAGCACCAGGCTCATTAAACCCGATATGCCCCGTACGACCGATACCTAATAATTGAATATCTAGCCCACCAAAGTCTACTATCTTCTGCTCGTATAAATCACAGTACGCCTGTATACCCTCTAGAGACAAAGTTCCATCGGGAATATGCACATGGCGATGATCAATATCAATATGATTAAACAAATTACTCTTCATAAACGACACATAACTCTGATCATCCACAGGAAGGATTGGATAATACTCATCCAAGTTAAACGTTACCACATTCTTAAAGCTCAGACCTTCATCCTTATGCATACGCACCAGTTCGCGATACACCCCCTTCGGAGTAGATCCAGTTGCTAGCCCTACGATAGCACGTTCCCCTATCTGTTGTTTATACTTGATGATCTTCGCTATACGTTCAGCCACATAAGCTGAAGCCACATCCTTGTCAGCGTACACCTTTATCGCATCCTCTCTTTTATATGTAATATCTTGTGTCTTAAATAAATCGTTCATCTACTTTCTTTTTCTTTTTTTATTCCCCTCCTTTGGAGGGGTGCCCGCAGGGCGGGGTGGTTAAATACCCGACCAGAGGGCGGGATGGTACTATACAGCTTGCGCGGATTTGCAATCCGTGCACACCATCACAAACCAAAAAAACCCCTCTCTAAAGGGGCATTAAGCTTTGTATAAGATTCAGTTGTAAATATAGCAAAATATAAAATACGAACCATACTGCAATTGGCGAATATCTCCTTTTTTTGAGTAAAACATATAACAACCAACTAAAGCGCATTAGTAATATCCACGCATAAAACTTAAAAACAAGATTATTAAGTATTTTCAATACAACAACATCTCTAGAATATCTTTAAAATACTACAATAAAAATTTAAGAAAAATCTTTAGTAGAATCCCTAATAAAATTCATTATCATTAGGTTTATAATCCTTCTATTACCCTCTTATTAAAATTAAAGAAAGTAATAAATTTTAAACGAAAGACCCCAATAAAGTTTAAGGTTTTCTTGGGTTTTGTATTAAGTACCTTTACTATTTAATCTTATTTTCTTGATGTACTTGTGCATAATCAATTGCCCAATACACTAAGTTTAATAAAAACCAGGAGTTATAGGTCACACCACCTGTAAATGGAGCAGTATAAGGCCCCCTAATGCAGTGGCATTAGTAGGATAGCTATTACTATTAGTACTAGCTGGATCTGCATACCAACCCATAAATGTTGAATTATTCACTCCAACAAAATCTAATTTTTTATGACTAAAAGCAAATACATTTTCTCTTTCACTCTGTGAACCATTACTATAACCTATTGATTCAAAATCATCTGGAAGAGAATGTATTAAAAAAGAAGTTGCTATTGCGTCACCACCAATTAATCTATTTGAAAGCCCGATTCCACCATACACTTTACCAAACCTAGACTCTGCACTCCCCAATATTAACTGATTATTATCTCCAATACTATTCACCCCTTTATATGCATTATTTTGTTGAACTGCAGAGACATTTGATGTTGTGATTGTTACCCCAAATTTTGAAATAAAGTTCTGCATATCAGAGTTTATTCTTTCATCATACATTAAAATTTTTATAAAA
>JBOFGJ010000784.1:0-6970 GCA_051649065.1 Flavobacterium sp.
GGATCAGCTAAGACTGATAACAAACTAAAAGAGTTGCTGATTATAGCAATGATTTAGTGATAGCTCAGTATCATGAACTATATAAAATTGAACAAGCTTTTAGAGTTGCAAAAAGCGATCTGCAAACACGACCTATATACCATTACAAAGAAGAGCCTGTTAAACTACACCTGTTGATATGTTTTACTGCATTAACTGTTGCTAAACATATAGAACTACAAACTGGAGTATCTATAAAGAATTTTAAAAATGAGATAAAAAAAGTAACTGATGCTAGGATGTTAAATCAATTGACCAAGAAAGAGATAAAAATAAGAGTACAAATTACTGACACTATTCAAGAAATAATTGACAAACTTGATTTGCCGCACTAAGATGGACAAGTCAGGAATGATACTATCTACATCTCAAAGACTAGAAACAAGAACTAAATATATACAAAAAGCCTCTCTACGACGTGTAGAGAGGCTTTTTAATATATGAGAAACTTACTTACTAACTTCTACTTTTTTAGGTGGAAACATAAATGACGCCACTACTGAAAGAACTAATACTCCTGCGATAACAGATAATGATACCATAGAATCTACGTGATAGAATGGAGATATAATCATCTTAGTACCGATAAACGATAAGATAATAGCTAGACCATACTTAAGCTTAGAGAACTTATCCATAAAGTTAGCTAACAAGAAGTATAGAGATCTCAATCCTAAGATAGCGAATATGTTAGATGTGTATAAGATAAATGGATCATCTGGCGCAATAGCGAATATAGCAGGTATGCTATCTACTGCAAAGATCACATCTGTAAACTCAATTACCATAAGTGCTACAAATAAAGGAGTTACCATACGTACTCCATTCTTCACTGTGAAGAACTTCTCACCATCATACTCATCACTGACTTTAAAGAACTTGTGTACTAAACGTACAGCGAAGTTTTTAGATAAATCTTCGTTTTCATCGTGCTCTTCTTTAGCAAACCAAGATTTAACACCTGAATATAAAAGAAAGACACCAAAAATAGTTAATACTGCATTGATTTCAACAGTCATTCCGAAGATTTCCATTGCTGGTAGATAAGTCATATTAATGATCTCAACTCCGGCAAAAATAAAGATCGCTCTAAAAATTAAAGCTCCTATAATTCCCCAAAATAATACACGGTGATGCAATTCTTTTGGTACCTTAAAAAAGGTAAAGACTAGTATAAAGACAAACAAATTATCAACTGACAAAGCCTTTTCTATCCAATACGCTGACTGAAAGCGCGCAAAGTTTTCGAAGTCCATGTAATAATAGATCACTCCACTAAAACACATTGCTAATCCAATCCATACTACTGTCCAAACAATAGCCTCTTTGGTTGACACAGTATGACTGTGTCTATTAAATACTCCTAAGTCTAAAAGTAGCATAATAATAACTACTACTCCAAATACCCCTAATAAAACTGGGTGATTAATTAAATGATCCATGTTTTTTATTTTAACTCGACAAAACTATAAGTAATATTCTCCCCCAAGAAAAACCCTCATAACTAACATTAAATCAACAAATTACAAACTATTTTTTAAATTATCAAAAGTCCTAATAAAAAAATAACCTATTGATATACAATAGGTTATTCGATATATCTTATTTAAAAACAAAACACGGGTAATTAATTATTTTTTTAATCTAATTTTTCCGTTAGTTTTCTAAACACCTTCTTAGGATCTTTACCATTATATAAAATATCATATACAGCATTGATTATAGGCGTTTTAGCACCATATTGCTTATTTAATTCATAAGCACTTTTAGAGGCATAATACCCCTCTGCAATCATATTCATCTCCATCTGTGCAGACTTTACAGTATACCCCTTACCGATCATATTACCGAACATACGGTTACGAGAGAACAAAGAATACCCTGTCACTAATAAATCTCCTAAATAAGCAGAGTTATTAATATTACGCTTCATACGATGTACTTTTTTGATGAACTTCTTCATCTCGCGTATAGCATTACTCATAAGCAATGCTTGGAAGTTATCCCCATACCCTAATCCATGTGCAATACCACAGGCTACAGCATAGATATTCTTTAACACAGCAGCGTACTCCGTACCGATGATATCATCAGTAATCTTCGCTTTAATATAGTGACTACTTACGCAGTTTGCTATTGTCTTTGCGTATTCTTCTGTTTGGCAAGCTATCGTTAAATAAGAAAGGCGCTCTAACGCAACTTCTTCAGCGTGACAAGGTCCCGTTAAAACTGCAATATTCTCATAAGGTACATGATAAGTCTGGTGAAAATGCTCACCAACGATAAGACTTGTCTCAGGTATAATTCCCTTTATTGCAGAAATGATAACTTTCCCTTCCAGGCTTACGTGTAATCTACTCATTTCTTGACATAAAAAAGCTGATGGAATAGCGAAGATTACATAGTCAGCATACGATATAGCCTTATTAATATCATTAGTAAGTCTTAGTTGATCCACGTCGAACTCCACAGAACTAAGATAGTTTGGATTGTGAAAGTTTACTTTAATCTCTTCTAATGCAGAATCATTGCGCATGTACCATGCTATCTCAGATAGGTTCTCACTCAACATTTTTACTATGGCAGTAGCCCAACTCCCACCACCTATAACTGCTATTTTCGGATATTCATTCATACACTAAGTTTATTAGTTGGTCAAAAGTAAGTAAAAAACACATTGCAAACAATTACATACATAATAGCTTATGATTAAATATTGTGTAATATCTTCAATAAAAAGAGAAATATATCTAACTATCAATCAGAAAGCAGTCATTAAAAAACACTTTTATTTACTTATCTACATTTTAGTCTAATTAACAACAACTCAATTTATTCCAATCTTAATCAACACTTTTGGATGAAATTAACAATATATAACGTAGACTGCTAATTCACTTCCTCTTAAACACAGATTAAGCATTAGCCAAATACTGCAAAGCATTTCTACTTCATATCTCTTTCATTTATTCTAAAACCATACTACAGCATGCTTTTAGAATAAATTCAACGCTATTTTTTATAATTACTTTTCGCTTATATGTTTATCGCTTAATCTGGGTTAAAAAAACACACTAATCTGAAAGACAGTGTGCTATTTATCTATAAACTCATTCTCACTATCTCTCTCACTCTATCAAGCGTAATATTCTTCTGTTCTCCCATCGCTATCCATCCTCTTTCTTCAAAACGGTTAACAATCCATTCTTCAGCTTTCTCTCCCTCTTCAGTATAATCGCTTAATTTAGTTTGGACACCGAGTGAGTGGAAGAACTTCACCATTTCTTCTATTGCCTGTTTCGCTACCTCATCCTCACTACCACAAAGATTAAATACACGCTTACCAAACTGTGCTAGTTTCGCTCTCTTCGTCTCGAACATCACTCTATATAAGTTAGGTCCTATAATCGCTAATGTTCTACCATGATCTATACCATACAGAGCAGTTAATTCATGTCCTATCGCATGAGTCACCCAATCTTCTACAACTCCCTTAGATATTAACCCATTTAGAGCCATAGTACAGCACCACATATAGTTCATCGCAGCATCATAATCGGTAGGATCTTTTAAGACTTTAGGAGCCACTTCTATTAGTGTTTGAAGTATCCCCTCAGCAAATCTATCTTGTACTGGAGCATTTTGAGGATAAGTAATATACTGTTCTAATACATGTATAAACGCATCAGTTAATCCATTTGCTATTTGCTTCTCTGGAAGAGAGGCTATTACAGTTGGATCACATACTGAAAACACTGGATATAGTACTTCTCCTGAGAAAGACAACTTTTCCTTAGTATCGTCAATAGTCACCACAGCCCCACAGTTCATTTCACTTCCTGTAGCTGGTAAAGTAAGAATTGCACCATATGGCATAGCTTGCCAGTTGACATTTAATTTTCTCTTTATAATATCTATTGCATCTCCCTGATAATGTACCGCAGCAGAGATAAACTTCACTCCATCAATCACACTACCACCTCCTACACCAAGGATAAAGTCAACATTCTTACGTTTGATTAGTTCGACTGCCTTAACTAAAGTCTCATATCGAGGATTAGGTTCCACACCTGCGAACTCTATCACATCAAAGCCCTCTAAAGCCTTAACAACTTGATCATACACTCCATTAATCTTGATACTCCCTCCCCCATATACGATAAGTACCTTATACTTTTTATCTATAAGATTAGCAATCTCTGCTATTTGTCCCTTCCCATATAATAAACGAGTTGGGTCATATAATTCGAAATTCAACATAACATCTTTCTTTAAATGATACCCTAAAATTAAAAAAAGGAATGCTAATGCATTCCTTTTAGTTTATTAATTATTTCTTATAAAACAGGTTGTGGTCGATATACTTCCAAACCTCTTTATCTAATAAAGGCATAATATTTTTACCTTCTTTAATCGAATTTCTAATAAAAGTAGCTGAAATCTCCATAATAGGAGCATTCTCTACTAGGTGAATATTAGGATGTTTTAACAGAGGGTTCTCTTCTTGTCTATCCTCAAATACTCGTGGATATACATAGATAGCATAACGCTCTAATAAGACATCAAAGTTCTTCCATTTAGGTAGACTATCTAAGTTATCTTGCCCCATTAATAACGAGAACTCATACTTAGGATAACGCTCATGCAAGAGCGCCATCGTATTGACAGTATAATTCGGTTGTGGCAAGTTAAACTCGATGTCTGAAGGCTTGATATAGTCATAATCAGCTGTAGCTAAATTAACCATATGTATTCTGTGATAGTCCTCTAACAGCCCTTTTTTCTTCTTCAGAGGGCTATGTGGGGTTACCACCATCCACACCTCATCGAGATCAGTATACTGCACCATGTGATTAGCTATCACAAGATGCCCGATATGTATCGGATTAAATGTACCGAAATACAGTCCAACCTTCATTCCTTATCCCCTTATTTTATAAAATTCTTTACTAACTCTACAGCCTCATGCTTAGCTGTATCTAAGTCGTAATTCTTAATAATCATATCAAATTGCGGAGCTGTAGCTAACTCTACAGAAGCCTTAGCGATACGCATATTGATTTTATCTTCACTCTCAGTTGAACGTTTCTTTAAACGAATCTTCAACTCATCTATACTTGGTGGCTTTACAAAAACTGCTAAAGTCTCCTCAGGGAACTTGCGTTTAATACGAAGACCTCCTGCTACATCGATATCGAATATAACATTCTTACCTTCTGCCCATAGACGTTCTACTTCGCTGCTAAGTGTACCATAGAAATTATCTCTATATACCTCTTCCCACTCTAAGAACTTCTCTCCTTTAATGTTTTGTTTAAACTCGTCAAGAGAAATAAAATAGTAGTCTTGACCATTAACCTCTTCACCTCTAGGCTCACGAGATGTACAAGAAATAGAAAACGCTAAATTCAAATCTTCTTGTTCTAATAAATGTCTTACTATCGTAGTCTTACCTGAACCTGATGGTGCAGAAAAGACGATTAATTTACCTCTTTGCATAATAATATTCTGTCGTGTTGTATATATCTACTAAAGCACGTTAAGTACCTGTTCTTTAATTTTCTCTAATTCATCTTTCATCTTCACCACTATCTTCTGCATCTCAGCGTGGTTAGATTTAGATCCCATAGTATTGATCTCACGACCCATCTCCTGGCTGATAAACCCAAGTTTACGACCATTAGCTTCAGTTCCTTCTATTGTTTCGATAAAGTAATCAAGGTGTTTACTTAGACGTACTTTCTCCTCTGTGATATCCATTTTCTCTAGATAATAGATTACTTCTTGCTCATATCTATTCTCATCGATATTAAGTTGAAGTTCCACTAGATTAGCACGTAATCTCTCTTTTACAGTTACGATACGTTCTTTATCTAACTCAGATACCTCATCCATATACTTGCGGATATTACCGATACGCAGTCTGAAGTCTTTCTCTAGCGAAGCCCCTTCACTTGCACGGAATTCTTTCATATTAGCGATCGCCTCAGTGATAACTTTTTCGATCTCCTTCCACTCGTTCTCGTCTAGTTCAGCACGCTCTACTTTTAAAGCATCTGGCATACGCACAGCCATCTTCATAAGTTCTGTCGTATCAGCATCAGCGATGATATCTTTCATCTGATTAATATATGCCATCACGATAGGCCCGTTGATCTTATTAGAAGTCTCCTCAGCTGTAATCTCACTGTATAATGAGAAGTCAACTTTACCACGCTCTAATTCAGATGCTATAAGGTTACGAAGTGGTAACTCTTTCTCTCTATACGTCGATGGTAGTCTGACATTTAGATCTAAGCTTTTACTATTAAGCGATTTTACTTCTACTGTGATTTTCTTTGTTGGTAATTGCAAACTTGCTTTACCAAATCCTGTCATCGATTGTATCATATATTAAAAAAATAATAGCTACAAAGGTATGAAAATCATTACTAACTAGCTTATAAATAGCACAAAATACTGACTACAATAGGGTTTATTTATAATCCTTCACAAATTTATTAGAGCTAGAGTTAGTCCCATATTAAAATATAATGTAAGGAATCAAAGAATAGTTGGCAAAAACCTTCAGGAATCAAAGAATACCAAATACAGGTTAACATCCATGGGTAAAAATATTATTTTAGTAAAAAACCATAGATATGGGATCAAATAACACAAACACTAATTCAATATGAATTTATACACTGATTACAGCGGTTTTTATTACACCTATATTTTAACAAATAAATATAAAACAACGTTCTATATAGGGGAACAAATGACTTGCAAAGAAGAGTATACGAGCATATAAACAAAACAAACACCTCGTGTTTTACTACAAACTACAATGTTATAGAGCTAATATATTATGAACAGTCAATCTATATAAATAACGCTATCACACGTGAAAAGGAACTAAAAGAGTGGAAAAAAGATAGCCATAATAAAA
>JBOFGJ010000785.1:0-1384 GCA_051649065.1 Flavobacterium sp.
ATTCAAATATTGTGAACTTTTAATGAAGTAAATAAAACAATTTCCATGACATTAACATTAATAGGCATATACTTTGAATTATGTAATTTAACAACATAATACCCTCAAAGCCATGAAAAAACTATTAACCTTAATCGTATTTTGCTTTTTTGGAATGTCATTTGCTCAAAATGATACCATTGTTAACAAGGCAACAGGTAATGATAAAAATCAAAACGAAAGTGAGATTTTGTCTGATTTAGAAAAAGAACGTTTACTCCGTCAAGAGAGAATTAGAAAAGTAGTAGAAGAAACTAAAATACCCTATAGCTATATTACTACTTCTGGTGAGTATCATGAGATAGTAGACGTATATCCTGATGGAACCCCTATTTATTATCAAAGTTTTAATAGTAGAACACAAGATTTATCAAGGATATCTTCTATTAAAAAAGGAGGAAAATATCACTTAGATTTAACTGGAAATAGAGTATTACTTGGCGTTTTTGACGCAACTCCTACTTATAAGAGACATAATGAGTTTAGGGATAATATTAATAATATTCATATAATGTCAGAAGTTGTATCAGATCAAGCTTCTTTATCTGATAGAAGAAAATTTCAAATAGCGCAAGAGCACTCTACCCATGTCACAGGAACTATTATAGCTAAAGGAATAGATAGTGATGCAACTGGAATTGCTCCTAATGCAATATTGTATTCGTATAACTGGAGGGATGACGAAATTAATATGAGATCGTTAGCTTTTACAGGTGGAGTTACGAGTAATCACTCTTATGGAACAACATTAGTTAGTAGCAGTGGAAAACTTCTAGTCGACAAAAGTATTATAGGTGCTTATGATTGGAAAGCAGAAGCCTTTGATAGAGTAACTTTTAAATTCAAAAACTACTTACCAGTAGTTGCAGCAGGTAATTATCATAAATATGCTGATCTTCTTAATTATCCAGGTATGGAGTATAATAATCTTGCAGGTATCGCAACAGCAAAGAATGTATTGGTTGTAGGTGCAATAGAAGAATTTGGAGGACTAGACGATCTTAATAACGTGAATATTGCAGATTTTAGTAATTATGGTCCCACTAGAGATTTTAGAATTAAACCAGATATTGTAGCTCGTGGTGTTGGAATTTACTCTCCTATTAATGATTTTTCTAAGACAGATGATTATTTACTTAAAACGAATCGATATACTTATTTATCAGGTACTTCAATGGCTTCTCCAGCAGTTACTGGGATGGTAGCCCTATTTCAAGAGTGGGCTCAAACAAACTATGGAAATCCATTATGGGGTGCTTCTATAAAAGGTTTATTTATCCATACAGCCTACCCTATAACAAAGGTAAAAGATCATAAGACTGGTCAAGTGAAATACCTTGGAGAA
>JBOFGJ010000786.1:0-2959 GCA_051649065.1 Flavobacterium sp.
TAGAAGGGTTACAAAAACAAAGAAGGCTACCTTGTGTTTTATTTTATATGGCATAAAGGCAAACATTAGTACAGTAAGTATTGTAAATACAGTAATAGAGTGGCCTGAGGGAAAACTATTGGATCCCGCTAATCTTTCGCCTATAATATTAAAAGTATTAGAACTCAGTGCAGCTGCTGGTCTTGGAATGGCAAAAAACTCCTTCATTATTACAGTGAATATCAAAGAGAAGATAGAAGCTGTAATTAGTGATTCCCAAATCTTAGGAGCATAGATAACAAAGATGCTTAAAAATGATAAGAAAATCATAGCATCTCCAAATTGTGTAAGATTAAATAATATGTGGGGATAATTCCTTACAGAGGAGTTCATAAACAAAAAAGTATCTTTTTGCACCGCTATATATCCATTGGTAGATAAGCAGTCCACGCTATATAGCCCACAAGCTATAATAATTAGCAAAACAATAGGTAAGAAGAACAGTAGTAATCTTAATCTTGAGTAATTAGTAAGGATAATCTTGTTCATAGCATATCCATAATTTAGTGTTGTGTTTTTATTTAATGTCTTATATAGCGCGTTTATAACACGTGTACTATATGCATATAAAAGTATACCTATTTAACGTTTGTTGTGTTACATTATTGTAAAGTATTTGTTTATAAATTCAAATAAAGTAATTAAATTAATAGAATAGATGTTTATTTATATTAATTATTTCAAAAGCGTTAGTATAAACTTAAAAACCACTTCGGTTGGTTCTGTATGTTATGAACTAACAGGTAATGTGAATTGCAATAGGCAATGAGTAATAAGGATTAGGAGTTTAGAGTAAATACTTAAGTAAGTTTATTTTTGTTTAATTTTATAAATGTAAATCAATGGTCAATTAATATGAAGATAGCAGGATGGATAGTTATTGTAATAGCTGTGGTATTTTTAGCAATGTCAATAGGAGGATTAAATGGTAATTTGCCAGAAGAAATGTTTGTGTTTGTTGCCTTATTAGGTATTATAGCAGGTGCTTATTTGATTTATAGAAAGTCAAATAGATCTGAAGAGTAAGTAATTATGCAAGTAGAGTATTTCTCCCCTAGAGTAGAGTTAAAGAGTGTTATCAGTCGTTTTTGGGCTGGTAAGGTACACTGTGCTAATACAGCAGATAATTCTTACTATCGCATATTAGCTTCAGGTAGTACAGGGATAGTGATTCAACTCTTTCAGAATCAATCCCAACTCTTTAATAGTACAGATTATCGTAAACTGCCTTTGGCATTTATCTATGGTCAAAAGACAGACGCTCCTTGTTTGAATCATTTTTCAACTGACACGACTGTACTAGGAGTAGATTTTCACCCAATGGCATTTAAGCGAATTTTTGGGGTAAATACAACAGAATTAACCAATACTATAGCTAGTTTAGAGGACCTTTTACCAGAGTCTATTTGTAGAAAATTGTTTCAAAGCGAAAACCTTCAAGAGGCTATAGTAGTGTTAGAACAATATTTCTTGACTAAATTAGGTTTAGCACCTGATACTGCAAAATTAGAGTATGCTTTGCATCAGATTCAAAAAGCTCCATTCTTACTAAATACTAATCTATTAGCGGGTGAAATAGGAATGTCTAGACGTAGTTTTCAACGTCATTTTAAAGAGCAAATAGGAGTAGATGCGAGTACTTATAGTCGTATTGTTCGATTTCAAAAGGCACTTCACAGCCTAAAATGTGTAAGTAATGTTTCGCTTACCCAGTTAGCCTATGACCTAGGATATGCTGATCAATCACACTTCGGTAGAGAGTTTAAACTCTTTGTGGGGCAAAGCCCTAAGCAATTTGTTAAACAGTCTAGTTATTTAGATACCCCAACTATAGATATTCAGATTCCCTTTAGAATTATTGGTGTCGAGTGATTTTGGCGTTATAGTTCTATTTTTTAAGTTAAAGGAGCCTGTATTTTGTCAGACGATATAATTAAAGAATATTATGCATAAAATACACCATTTAAACTGTGTGGAGATATTAGCTCCTACAGGGGATAGAGCTATTGGGAACTGTACTGTTTTACAACTAAAAGATAAACTTATTCTACTAGATGCAGGTATAGGCCTACAGGACAATACTATAGAGACTTCTCGATTTACACCTAGTTTAATACAAGCCATAGGGTTAAAACTTGATCCTAATTTAGCAGCTATAAATCAGTTCAAAAACAAAGGACTCGATCCTAATTGTGTTACTGATATAGTGGTCACTCATCTTGACTGCGATCACATCTCAGGACTTACTGACTTTCCTAAGGCAAGAGTACATTTAAGCCAAGAAGAGTATCAAAACTATTTGTCTGATAATCCTAGATATATTAGGACATTGATCTCACATGATCCTACGCTGATACAGTATCAGCCAAGTACTTCTATATGGAATGGATTAGAGGTTAGAAAAGTAGCTATAGAAGGTGTGGAAATTTACCTAACACCTCTTTTTGGGCATACTTTAGGTCATTGTGGAGTGATTTATTACGCAGACGCACAATGGTGGTTTTATATTGGTGATGCCTATTACATCAGAGAAGAGCTGAGTAATGCGCTTCATCCTGTACATGAACTTACTACTGCTAGAGCTGATGATAATACACTTCGATTAGAATCACTTAAGCGTATTAAACAATTTATAAGTGATTACCCAGAGGTAAATGTGTATGGATATCACGATTATAGTGAGTTCCTTTAAGAAAAATAAGTTTGAGTATTAACTTACCTTATTAAGAATATCTTTTACCGAAATGTATAAAAACATTAGTTCCTAATTATAAAGTTAAGACTAATGTTTTTATATGGTAATACTATTCAAGTAAACGCTCTAAAAAGTTCTTAGAAGGATTTCTAAGTATCCAGTGCTTCTGATCATACTCTTCTAAGTTCAAGTCCTTTATTTTCTCTAAAAACGTATTATATGGTA
>JBOFGJ010000787.1:0-2882 GCA_051649065.1 Flavobacterium sp.
CAATCTATTGTTGATATTAAATGAAGCTAGGCTATACAAACCAAAAAGAGCAACAAACACAACCACAGCATTCAGTGTCATAAATACATCTCTCTCTTTCTTCACCCCTTCAAAAGTTTCTGCAAAACGCTTATCTGCAAACTCATAACTAAAAGACGTATCTGATAAATCTCGTCTCTCCCATATCTTAGCTATCTTAGTCATGACATTGTCTACTTCATTGCTTTTGACTTTGATTGATAATTGTCTCATATTATTTCCTACCCAAGGAATCGTCTTTAGATGAAAATAAATTAAAGGAGCATAATCTGCCTTTAACCCATAAAGATTAAAGTCCTTTACAACACCTATGACAGTTAGTTTCTCTCCATTCCATTCTATTACTTTACCAACAGGATTAGGTTCTTTCATCTCATAAGCTGTACGCTCACTAATCATAATATTAGATATAGTATCTGTCGCATAGTCTGGAGATAATACTCTCCCTTCTTTCATTTTAATATCGAACACATCTAGATAGTTAAAATCCATCCCCACATTAATTCCCTGTATCTTATTCCTATTGTAAGTAAAACCTGTTGAACTACCATTATTACTCGCTATCATAATAGAAGCTCCTGATACCTCTTCAACTCCATCAATATTTAAAATCTCCTCTTTTAAAGAATAATATGTTTTCACCTTCTCTGTATATGGAATTTTCACAAAATAAGATACTAAGATTACTTGATCTCCTTTAAAACCAAGGTCTTTGTTCAACATATAATTCACTTGCTGATACACAATATAACTTCCAATCATAAAGAAACAGGCAACTGTAAACTGCACCGTTAGCATTACGTTCTTAAGCGTCTTTCCTTTTTTACTCTTATTTACCTCTCCCTTTAGTACTTCTAATGTTTTAAAACTTGAAGTAAAAAGGGCTGGTATAGTACCTACAAGCAATACAATAAGAACCATAAAAAGCAGTAACCAAGGCAGTATAAAAGTGAACTCTATCTCCATTCTTGAATTTAAAAACACCTTTAACCAAGGTATTACAAACTCTATAATAACTAATGCTACTATACATGCCAACATTGACGTTACTAATGCTTCAAATAATCCTTGTAATATCAGATTACCTCTTGTTGCTCCAAGTGTTTTTCTAATTCCTATTTCACGAGTACGACTAATAGCCTGTGCAGTACTTAGATTGATATAATTAAATACTGATAAGATCAAGATCAAAAGAGATAATCCTATCATAATATACAGCCTTCCTACATTTGCTCCACCTTCAGGAGTCCCATTTAACCATATATCTTTTTGCATCCTCTGATCCGCTAAGACATGTAATTTAAAAGTCCTCTCCTCGCTATTCATAAACTCTTCTACAGTCCCTCCTTCTTCCTTCTTCACATATTCTTCTAAACTCATTCCAGCATCTTTAGCTAAATCTGTATATACATTTCTAACTAAGATATCTTTTATCTTCTTCTCTACACTTGTTATAGAGTTAGAACTATCTAATTTTAACCAAATTGTGGAATTATAATTCCCCCAATCATCAAAAAACTGACGCTCCATCCTATCCATCGTATTCACTAATACATTTGCCATCACAGAGTTTCGTTCATTTCCCAGTTTATAAACAGCACTAACTACATGAGGTTTTTGTTGATAAACGACAGTCTGACCTATAGGCTCTTTATCCCCGAATAAGAACTTAGCATATTCATTAGTTACCACTATAGTATTCGGTCCACTAAATGGTTTTTTCTTATCTCCTTTTACAATCTCAAAAGGGAAGAACTCAAAGAAATTAGAGTTAACTTCTACTATTCCTTCTATCTCTTTTTTCTCCCCATTAACAAAAAGAATATCTTCTTCATAATAATTATCCATGTATGTATAATCAATGACATGAGAGGACTCCTCTTTTAGTTTTGCACCGAAGGGATAGGGCAATTTCATCCAGCTCGTATCGGCATTCATCTTAGATTCTACTGTGAACATAATATCCTTATTAGGATTGTCCTGATCATAAGACGCCTCCTCTCTATAATGTACAAAAGACAGAATAACTGACGCAAATCCAATACCTAAACTAAGCAGTGTAAGAATAAAATACACTTTACTCTTCAGCACATTAAACCAATATATTTTCAACCAGTTCTTTATCATACTATTCGTATTTAATGTACTTCAACACATTAATCTTAGTAGCTTTATAAGCCCTTGAAAATACTATTAACAAAGTCAAAACAACTATAATCAGAAAGCAAATAATAAAAGGTAACACCCCTATCTCTATCCTAAACGCATAATCACTAAGCCACTTGTTTAGTAAGTAATAACTCGGAAATACAGCCAATCCAAAACCTAGCAAGCAATAAATAATATACTGCGCTGTCAACTGCTTGATTAGACTTTCTGCACTTGCCCCTAAAACTTTGCGTATAGCTACTTCTTTTAATCTAGAATTTATCGAAAACGAAGCCAAACTAAACAATCCAAACAAAGCGATAAACACCACTAGCCCATTTAATACCATAAATACATTGCGTTCTTGGATTGTCTTGTCAAAACTCTTTGCAAAACGCTTATCTACGAATTCATAAGTAAATGGTAGGTCAGAGATATCGTGTTTTTTCCACACTTGTTCTATCGCATCCATTGTCTCCTTTGCATTCTCTGCATTTATCTTAATCGACATCTCACTCATATTACTCCCCCATCCCTCTTCTAAATCTAAAGACAGGAATATCATTGGACGGTAATCCTCATTTAACCCAAATAGATTAAAATCTTTTACCACCCCTACTATCGTTACTTTATTCTCATTCCAATCAAAGCTTTTACCTATAGGATCTTTAAGTCCCATCATCGAAATAGCTTTC
>JBOFGJ010000788.1:0-1623 GCA_051649065.1 Flavobacterium sp.
GTACATTTAGACTATTATTCGTTAATACTAGTGCAAATGTATATCTACTTTTGATTTTAAACAAATTAATACCTCTAATTTTCACAACACTCTTTTTTGTTCTATGTTTACAACAACTTAATCAAGAATATGAAAAACACTACTTTAACCAATAGATATGCATCATTAGCTTCTTGGGTATATCATATCGATAAGCCTATTGGAAGGTCATTTGGCGATGTTGAATATTACAGAGAAAGACTGAAAAACATACAAGGCACTATACTAGAGCCTGCTTCTGGAAATGGTAGAATACTAATTCCTTTACTAGAAGGTGGTTTAAATATAGAAGGATTTGACGCTTCTGCAGAAATGCTAGCTTACTGCGAGCAAGAATGTCAAAAAAGAGGGTTAAACGGAAAGTTTAGACAAGAGATGTTTAATACATTCACTTATACAACGCCTTATGAGGCTATTATCATCCCTGCTGGCTCATTTCAGCTAATCACAGACATCAATGAGGCTATCGAGGTCTTAAAACGCTTTAAATTGTCTCTAAAAGAAAATGGACGACTAATCATAGATTTATCTCTTCTGTCTTCTCTAGCTGAGCCACCTATGTTAGCTAGACAGTGGAATGTACCTAATGGCATGCTAACGCTGACTGAATCTCGTGTAGAGACAAATTACATAACTCAAACAACAATGTCTCAGCTTAGATATGAACATTGGGATAACGAGAAAGGATTAATCAACTCGGAGATAGATCTGTTCGCTCTTCGCTTTTGGGGTGTCAAAGAGTTCGAATTAGCACTACAGGCTGTTGGTTTTACAGAGATTACAATTAGCAGTAATTATAACTATCTGGATACTCCTAATGAAGAAACACATACAGTGACTTTTGAGGCGAGTTTTTAGTATTATCAGTTAACGGTTAGCCGTTAACTGATACCATTCCTCACTCTAAATAGGCTTAAACTTTTCGTCATACATTCCTACTAATACGCTATTTCCTTTGTCATCTACACGTAGGACACCGTATTTAGCAGCTTCGTATTTTTCAGCTTCGCCTTCTTGAAAGAAGAAGCTCTCTGCTCCTATATTAAACCTCCAGCCTTCATAGTTAAAATATTTAATATAGATTTGATTAGCTGCCTTCTCTCCCATTTCATTTTGCATTTTTACCAAATGCCCAACGTTATTTTTGTCAAGAGATAACAAGACATACCCCCTTTTGTGAAGCTTGCTTTTTTCTACTGCATCTTCAACCTCTCTTTCTATATTTGACGTAAAATCTGTAGATAGGCTATCACTAAACACTGTTGAAGTAGGTGTCGAAATAGCATAGTTTAACGTCATATAGTCTCCTTGCATTAACGATCTAGGATCCACTGGAGCTAATTCTAACAGTACTAATTGTCCTTGTTCTATCGTATTCTCTTTTTGAGAGACTGCTCTAATGAAGAACACACCTATAAGTACTAAGACTGCTATAATTACGAGATTCTTTTTAGATGTTATCATGCTTCTCTCCTTTCTTTTGAATTAAATAATAAATAGCTAAAAACAGTGCTCCTACGATCATTAATGAAATAGACTTAGCCAATAAACTAACCCCTAAATCATAATAGAACATTCCCATTG
>JBOFGJ010000789.1:0-1969 GCA_051649065.1 Flavobacterium sp.
AATTGCTTTTTGTTGTATTTCAGTAGCTTGAGTATATCCTATCTTGGTTAGAGCTGTTTGTATTTCAGGTGTTAATGCTAAATCTTTAAAATTCATTTGTTATGCCTATTCTTATTCTGTTCTTTTACTCCGAAGAGTACTTGTATATCTGTGTATTACCCTGATGAGTGCTGTTGCATTCTACAGGTAGGGGTCTTTATTCGAAACAATAAATATGATACACATTTACTTGCAAGAAGTTTCTTCTATAATTCGAAACAAAAAGAATCATGAGTTAAATAAGAATTAGAGAGGTCTAAAATGCAGGATAATATCTGCTGTTGTGTTTCTCTAATAGCAAGTGATTAACTAATAATACGGTGCAAATATATAACTAATATTCGAATAATTAGGTATTTATTTTCAAGTAAATGCGAGATACATACGTTTTTTAGAAAAAAGGCGTTAGTTATTTCGGTATAGAATAGTAAATTTGGAAGAAATTAATAGAGCTTGTGTCAATTTGTATGCTACCAATAAGGCAAGTTAGTTTTCAGCCAATCAGGGTATTCTATATGGATGTTGATTTATATCTCACAATAGAATTAGACGAGCATGGCAAAAATAAGCCTTCGCGAGTGGCTATATATAATTTTTTAATCAAACTCTATATCGCATTTTGCTATAATATTTTGTACATGAGTATAACGACAAAGCTAGTGATAGCACACCTTTATAACCGTTTCTTAAAACTTAACTATGTGTGGATAGTTCTAATGCTATGCTCAAGTAGTGGGGTAATGGCACAAGAGGTAGATGAAGATCAGGTAAGTATCGTAAAAGTTTGGCGCGATCTGAATGGAGATAATAAATTGTATATCAATGTAGGCGCTACGTGTAATAACTATGATAGCAAAAGGTTGTTTGCTAAACAGGGATATTCTTCTATTCTGTCATTGGAATTAGTGAACGAAGAGAATAAAGTAACTACTATTTATGGTGAACGCCTGCCTGATGATCAGATGTTGATGTTTTATGATGAGGGAATTTGGTTTGCAGAACACGAAGATATACAAGCTGTTTTTATACCGGTATTTTATTGTAGACCATTTTTTGGTGCAGAGATGCCCTTAACTTATATCGTTTTGTATAATGGCAAAAGATATATGTATTACTTTGACTTTTTCTGTGGTTCTAGGGTATCAGACACCTGTTCTCTCGCTTATAGTAAACGAGAATTAGGGAAGAAAGTATCTAATCTACCTGAACCTTTAGCCAAAGCATTTACAGAATATCTGTGGAAAGTCTATACTTCTAGAGAAGATTTATTTCCTAATCACCTTATATTTAGAGAAGAGAAATATGCTAAGACAAGCACTCCATTTGATTTAGCTACAGCCTATAATGCATCTTATCCTTATGTCTTATTAGATAAGGTCAATGGTTATTTATCAGAGCGCAAGTACTCTCTTTCGAGTACCTATTTAGATGAGTTCGAGTATATTTATGTGCGTGATGAGCTTACCGTTGATGTAGCAGGTTTTTATGTACAAGACAAGACCATCGCACAGAAAGCAAGTTCTTATCGTACTCGTGTAGCATCAGACAGAGATAAACTCTTAGAAGAAGCCAAGTTCTTTACGCGTAGAAGTCAGTATCAAGAGGCTTATCTAATCTATAGAGTAATGTTAGAAGAAGAAGCGCCTTCGGCTTAATTAAGAATTACGACAATCACAACATCACAACATCACAACATCACAACATCACAACATCACAGGGCCAAGCGTTAAGAAATAGTCCTGTGGACTATTTTAGTGATGGAGCCAGTCGGCGCGGGAGGGTACATAACAAAATTATAACTCCACGACATCACGACATCACAAAAAACAAACCCATTGAACAACAATTTTTTCTGATAGATATACTATCTTCGCATTTGTGAGTGTTTAACTCAAAGGAGATAGACATCAAATATTCTGATAATCGTAAA
>JBOFGJ010000790.1:0-2334 GCA_051649065.1 Flavobacterium sp.
GTTTCATAAATCTGTCCAATGTTCATACGAGAAGGTACCCCTAATGGGTTCAATACGATATCTACTGGTGTTCCATCCTCTAAGAAAGGCATATCCTCATCTCTAACGATACGAGCTACAATACCTTTATTACCGTGACGTCCAGCCATCTTATCTCCTACACGTAATTTACGTTTTTTAGCAATATAAACTTTCGCTAATTTTAAAATTCCAGAAGGCAACTCATCTCCTACAGTAATCATGAATTTCTCTCTTCTTAGAACTCCTTGAAGATCGTTTAACTTGATTTTATAGTTGTGGATTAAATCAGTAATCATACCGTTTGTATCCTCATCAGTTGTCCACTGTCCTTTAGTTAAGTGTGCGAAGTCTTCTACAGCAAATAACATTTTTTGAGTAAATTTCTTACCTTTTGGTAAAATCTCTTCTCCTAAATCATTCAATACACCTTGAGATGTTTTACCATTCACGATGAAGAATAATTTTTCAACTAAACGCTCTTTTAACTCATTGAATTTAACTTCAAATCTAGTTTCTAATAAAGCCAATTCGTCTTTATCTTTAGAACGCTTACGTTTATCTTTCACTGCTCTTGCGAACAATTTCTTATCTAATACAACACCTCTTAATGATGGTGAAGCTTTTAATGAAGCATCTTTAACATCTCCTGCTTTATCACCAAAGATTGCACGTAGTAACTTTTCTTCTGGAGTAGGATCAGACTCTCCTTTAGGAGTGATCTTACCAATAAGAATATCACCAGGCTTAACTTCAGCTCCAATGCGGATCATACCGTTCTCATCTAAATCTTTTGTTGCTTCTTCAGATACGTTAGGGATATCATTAGTTAACTCTTCATTACCTAATTTAGTATCTCTCACCTCTAAAGTATAGTCATCAATATGGATAGATGTAAAGATATCTTCACGTACAACTCTTTCACAAATAACGATAGCATCCTCGAAGTTGTAACCTTTCCATGGCATAAACGCCACTTTCATATTACGTCCAAGGGCTAACTCTCCTTGTTGAGTAGCATATCCTTCACAAAGTACTTGACCTTTTGTTACTCTATCTCCTCTACGAACGATAGGCTTCAAGTTGATACTTGTACTTTGGTTAGTTTTTCTAAACTTAATCAAGTTGTATGATTTCTCATCTGGATCAAAGCTAATTAAACGCTCTTCATCAGTACGATCATACTTAATGATGATCTTCTGAGCATCAACATACTCAACTGTTCCTTCCCCTTCTGCATTAATTAAAACACGTGAATCAGAAGCAACTTGTCTTTCTAATCCTGTACCTACGATTGGAGATTCAGGACGTAATAATGGAACCGCTTGACGCATCATGTTAGATCCCATCAATGCACGGTTGGCATCATCATGCTCTAAGAAAGGAATCAAAGAAGCTGAAATAGATGCAATCTGGTTAGGAGCAACGTCAGTAAAGTGAATATCTTTCGGTTCAACTACTGGGAAATCCCCTTCCTCTTTAACAACTATTTTTTGTTCAGTGATGAATCCTTTTTCATCAACAGCAATGTTCGCTTGAGCGATTAACATTCCTTCTTCTTCTTCAGCACTTAAATAAACTGGTGCATTCACGATATCTACTTGACCATCAACAACTGGACGGTAAGGTGTCTCAATGAATCCCATATTATTAACTTTAGCATAAACAGCTAAAGATGAAATCAAACCAATGTTTGGTCCCTCTGGTGTCTCAATAGGACATAAACGTCCGTAGTGAGTATAGTGAACGTCACGTACCTCGAAACCTGCTCTCTCTCTAGATAAACCTCCAGGTCCTAAAGCTGATAAACGACGTTTGTGTGTAATCTCTGCTAATGGATTAGTTTGATCCATAAACTGAGATAACTGGTTCGTACCAAAGAATGAATTAATTACAGACGATAAAGTCTTAGCGTTAATCAAGTCGATTGGTGTGAACACCTCGTTATCACGTACATTCATACGCTCACGAATTGTTCTAGCCATACGCGCTAAACCAACACCAAACTGAGCTGATAATTGTTCTCCTACTGTTCTAACACGACGGTTAGATAAGTGGTCAATATCATCAATCTCTGCCTTAGAGTTAATTAATTCAATCAAATATTTAACAATAGTGATAATATCCTCTTTTGTTAAAACTTGTTTGTCAATTGGAGTATCAAGATTAAGTTTCTTATTCATTCTATAACGACCAACTTCACCTAGATTGTAACGTTGATCAGAGAAGAACAATTTATCAATAATACCACGTGCAGTTTCCTCATCTGGCGGTTCTGCATTACGCAACTGACGGTAGATGTGCTCTACTGCCTCT
>JBOFGJ010000791.1:0-2825 GCA_051649065.1 Flavobacterium sp.
AATTCCTCAGCGTTTCTCTATTTATATTTTTTCAGCGTAGATGATATAATATCTAGGGGTAAACCATCTAAAGATAGGGCGTATTCCCAATTTTTTAATAGGGTGTGTCCACTTATCTCTATCTAAGATTTTATATCCTGCTTTTTCTACAAGCCAGTCTAATTGCCATGCTTCAAATTCGTGATAATGCCTGTCTAACATATCTGTTTTACTTCTGTAGGCAGTACTAAACCACAGTCGTAAAGGAACTGATATCATTATCTTTGATGCCTTACACGATTTAAGTATAGTATATGGATTAAGTAAATGCTCTACTATTTCGAATGCTGTCAGTACATCATATTCTGTATTGATTAGAGTTGACTGATCCTCATCTAAGTCTTCGCCAGTAGTATTCGAAACTTTATATCCATCTTCTTGCATTATCTTAGTGAGTGGGTTTATGACTCCTAGATCTAGTATTGTTGATTCTTTAGGGATATGTTTATTGACAAATTCCATTGTCTTGCGAAACCTTTTACTCGGATATGTTTTTTCGTACATAGTATTCTTAATAAGTTATTGCCTTGTGTTTAAGCAGTAACTGGCTTATGTGATATTTTATTAACTATAATTGCGATAGCACCATCTCCCATTACGTTACAAGCTGTACCAAAACTGTCCATAGCAATGTATAAAGCAATCATTAAGCTTTGTTGTTCTGTATCAAAACCAAGGATAGAACTCAATACTCCTAAAGAAGCCATGATCGCTCCTCCAGGAACTCCTGGTGCTGCTACCATAGCTATTCCTAGCATAAAGATAAATCCTACCATTAGCGTGAAGTCTACATTTTGCCCTTGTACTAGCATTAAAGCTATGGCGCATGCAACTATCTTAAGGGTACTACCTGCTAGGTGAATAGTAGCGCATAAAGGTACTGAAAATCCAGCTATTTTAGGATCTACACCATTCTTTAAGGTCTGTTCTAATGTCACAGGTATTGTTGCTGCAGATGATTGAGTACCAAGAGCTGTGAAATATGCAGGTAACATATTTTTCATTAGTTTAAAAGGGTTTTGTTTACTGATAGTCCCTGCGATAACATATTGAAATACTAATACAAAGATATGTAGTAAGAAAATAACACCTATTATTTTTATAAATGTATCAAGTACAATGAATACTTGACCGTTATATGTCATGTTTAAAAATATACCGAATATAAAGAGCGGTAAGAAAGGAATGATTGCCTTATTGATTACTGACATTATAATGTTTTGAAAGTCGTTAAAAACACCTTCTAAATACTTGAAATCGCCTTTTGATATTCCGATACCTAAAATAAAAGATAGAATTAGTGCACTCATAACATCAAACATAGGAGGCATTCCTATATTAAAGTATGGAGCTAAGCTCTTAGTAGATTCTGTTATGCTTCCCATTTGCTCTGTTGCTAGTATATTTGGAAAGGTTGCCATACTAACTCCATAAGAAATAAAACCAGCAAATAGGGTAGAGCCATAAGCGATAGCCGTGGTAATTAAAAGAAGTTTACCTGCATTTTTACCAATGTTACCAATCGCAGGAACGATAAGTCCTATGATGATAAGAGGAATAGCGAAGCCTAAGAAGCCTCCGAATACACTGTTAAAAGTGCTGAATATTCTACCTACTGATTCAGGTAGATAATTACCTAACACACTACCTAATGCGATAGCAATAATGATCTGTACTAACAGATTCTTTTTTAAAAATTTCATGATAAAATTAGTTGCGTTTGGGTAAAAGTAATAAAAAAAGCCTCAGAATTAACTGAGGCTTTTAATTATATTCTTAATAAGTTAAATGATTAACCTAAAGAAGCTCTTTTGAATCCAGTGATTTCAACATTGAAACTTTTAACATAGTCAGAAACTTTTTTAGACTCATCTTTAATGAAGTTTTGGTCTAATAAAGCTTTTTCTTGATCTAAAGTAGTGTTGTCACTGATGAAACGTTGAACTTTACCAGGTAAAATTCTGTCCCAAATGTTTTCTGGTTTACCTTCAGCTTTTAATTCAGCTTTAGCATCTTCTTCCGCTTGTTTTAATACTTCTTCAGTAAGTTGAGCGTAAGAAATATATTGAGGTACATTTTTAAGTGTTTTACCTAAACGTACTAACTCTTCATTTTCTTTAACGATAACAGCGATACGAGCTTCAGTTTCTTTAGCTACGAATTCTGCATCAAAATCTTTGTAAGATAAAGTGTCAGCACCCATAGAAGCAACTTGCATAGAAACGTCTTTAGCAATTTCGTCAGCTTTAGCTACAGCTTCAGATAAAGCAGTGATAGCAGCGATTTTGTTTCCGTGAACGTAAGAACCGATAAAAGCACCTTCTAATATTTCGAAAGCTCCGATTTCGATTTTCTCACCGATAACTCCAGTTTGCTCGATACATTTTTCAGCAACAGTCATTGTAGCATCAAATGGAGAAGCTAAGAATTCTTCTTTAGTGTTAAAGTTGATAGCTTTTTCAGCTAATTCTTTTGCTAAAGCTTGGAATCCTTCATTTTTACCTACGAAGTCAGTCTCACAGTTTAAAGTAAGAACTACACCTCTAGTTTTGTCTGCATTAACTAAAGCTACAGCAGCACCTTCGCTTGACTCACGGTCAGAACGGTTAGCAGCAACTTTTTGTCCTTTTTTACGTAGAACTTCGATAGCTTTATCGAAATCTCCTTCAGCTTCAACTAAAGCTTTTTTACAGTCCATCATTCCGGCACCTGTTTGTTGTCTTAGTTTATTTACTTCTGCAGCAGTAATATTTGCCATTTTAAAAGAGTATTAATGAGTTAATAAA
>JBOFGJ010000792.1:0-1843 GCA_051649065.1 Flavobacterium sp.
AGATGCATTATTCATAGAAAGTTTAGACGAAGAACTAAAGAAAATAGGACTTAATTATCAAGAACTATTAGCTATATCTGCAGAAGAATTACCTCTTCATATTCGTCGTTTTAACTTTGGATGGGATCACATGGAACAATTCACAGATATTTTAGTGAAATGGTCTGTCACAGAACCATCATTTAAAGCAAAAGCAAAAGTACTATACCAGTTTATACAGAATGAGAGCAAAGCATTCTCATTTGATATTATGACTAAGATTAGTCGTTTATAATATATCCTTATAAAGTCTATGGTAAGAAAAGGCTTGTTCATTCTATACAGCTGTATTAACCTATTAACAGTCTATGCAGTGTACACCTCTTTTTATTCTCAGAATAGAAGCGAGCATGTAGTGATGAATATACTTGCCTATTATCTTGCCCCTATATTCTTTTTGATTTGTACCGTAATAGCATATTTGCTGTTATTTATAATCAATAGAGTAGAGAAGACGACAAATACTTATCAGTTTAGTACGCTTACTAAGCTCGTAGGAATATCCTTAATTATTGCAGTCATACTTTATAGCCTTAGACCTTATTGGTAGACCTGTTGCTATTAAATTCACTTCAGTAGTATCAATTAATTATGAAAGAAAAGTTTTATCAATATATACAACAACTTCAAGATACCATTACTAAGGGACTTGAAGATATAGACGGAAAAGCAAAATTCCAACAAGACTTATGGGAACGCCCAGAAGGAGGAGGTGGTCGTACACGTGTTATCGAGAATGGTGATGTGTTCGAAAAAGGAGGAGTAAATATCTCTGCTGTACACGGACCACTACCAGTAGCAATGCAAAAGTACTTTAATGTAGGTGACGTAGATTTTTATGCTTGCGGACTTTCGCTTGTTCTTCATCCTGCTAACCCGATGGTACCGACAGTACATGCTAACTGGCGTTACTTCGAGATGTATGACAAAGAAGGAACAGTAGTTCGTTCTTGGTTTGGAGGTGGACAAGACTTAACTCCTTATTACCTATTTGATGAGGATGCTACTCATTTCCATACCGTGTGTAAAACAGCTTGTGATAAGCACAATGCTAACTTCTACCCACAGTATAAAAAACAGTGTGATGAATACTTCTGGAATGCACATAGAGACGAAGGGCGAGGTATTGGTGGACTATTCTTTGACCGTTTAGAAGCGACAGAAGAGATGTCTATGGAACAGTGGTACAACTTCGTAACAGAAGTAGGTAATAGCTTCTTAGATGCGTATTTACCTATTGTAGAGAGAAGAAAAGAGCTGCCTTATGGTGAAGCACATCGTACATGGCAAGAGATAAGAAGAGGTAGATACGTAGAGTTTAACCTTGTACATGATAAGGGAACTCTTTTTGGTCTAAAGACTAATGGACGTATGGAGTCTATCCTGATGAGCTTACCACCACACGTACAGTGGGTATATGACCATCACCCAGAAGAGGGTAGCTGGGAAGAGAAGCTGCTAAAGGTGTTAGCGAAACCAGTTGATTGGGTGAAATAGTTTACAGTTTACAGTTTCGTGCGTTAATAATAGACACGTAGTCTGTTACGTATAATATAATACAGTCACGGATTACAAATCCGCGACAACAGTAGAGACGTAATACTTTACGTCTACCACAATACATTACAATGATCGTGCGGACAACGATTGCGCGGATTTGTAATCCGTGCGTTATAACATATAAAACAATAATAATTATGTTTCCATTACAAAGAGGTAGAAGATTAAGAACAAATGAGTCTATTCGTAGTCTGGTAAGAGAGACTATTGTGACTCCACAAGATTTTATGTTCCCTATGTTTAT
>JBOFGJ010000793.1:0-4711 GCA_051649065.1 Flavobacterium sp.
ATAATAGTAGAATATGTCTAATTATTAAGTAGAAGAAAACCTTGTTTTAATGATAGCAAGAAACCTTATGTTTTGTGATTAGTAATATTGTGTCATTTGTAAGGTATCAGTAAGTAAGAGAAAAGTAACTTTAACCCAGATTAAGCATTAGCCAAATACTGCAAAGTATTTCTACTTCATTCAGAGCTATTTTGCATAATTACTTTTCGTTTATATGTCTATCGCTTAATCTGTGTTTAATGTGTAATAATCATTGCTAAGGCTGTGTTTAATGAGTAATAATCATTGCCAAGGCTGTGTTTATATTAGATAGTATTTATGATTCTTTTATATTTGTTAATAAATATAGTGTCTGTTGGTTATAAATTGCTATTTAATGTTATTTTATTGATTGATTTACTGTTGATATATTAATTTGTTATTATCTATTCTTTTATTTGTTAATATTATTATTTTATTTGTACATTAGCACCTGTTAAGCTTGAAGATATTACTTAGAGCATCTAATACAATTATTAAAAAACAGAGTGGGGACTTGTTTTTTCTTATATAGATGTATCTGAATAGGCCATTCTCTGAATGGCCTATTTTTCGGTTTAATCAACTAAAATTTAGTGTTTGCAGTTTTAGTTTTTAAGGTGAATAAAAAAGCCTGGGGATAGTGAGCCCTGGCTTTTTTTTTGTCCTTTAGTTAACCTAAAATTAGTACAAAAAAAGTCGGAGCTATTGCTATTGCTCCGACTTAAAAAATGAAAGGGTTACTTTAAATCTTATTTAAAGTATTATAAAAAAAATGATGATTAAAGTTTAATGTTTTTTAGTCTTAATGAATTAGTAATAACTGATACAGAGCTAAAACTCATCGCTACAGCTGCTATCATAGGTGATAATACGATACCAAACATCGGATATAATATCCCTGCTGCTATTGGTATTCCAACGCTATTATAGATAAATGCGAAGAACAAGTTTTGTTTAATATTCTTCATTACTCCATGACTTAGGTTGATTGCTTTAGGTATACCAGCTAAATCACCTTGTAATAAAGTTACTTCAGCACTTTCTATCGCTACATCAGTTCCTGTACCCATTGAGATACCTACGTTAGCTTGGGCTAGGGCAGGAGCATCATTTATTCCATCACCAGCCATTGCGACAATTTTACCTTGTTCTTGTAGCTTTTTGATTTCATTTAACTTGTCTTCTGGCATTGCCTCCGCTAAGAAATGTTTAATACCTAATTCATTAGCTACTGCTTTGGCTGTATTAGGGTTATCACCAGTGATCATAATCACTTCGATTCCCTTATCTTGTAATTGTTTTACAGCTTGTTTACTACTTTCTTTTATTTTGTCAAAGAGTACAGCGTATCCTATAATTGTATTTCCTTCTGCGATATAAGAAACAGTCTTTCCTAAGTTCTGTTCTTTTTCTACTTGTGGTAGAATACTAGCCGTTATTTCAGCTTGTACTACTTCCATAAGAGCTTTATTACCTAGTGATATACGTTTTTTATTTACAATACCTTGTATTCCTTTTCCGGTGATGTTATTAAACATTTTGACAGGAGTTAACAGCATCTTTTGTTCTTTCGCTTTATTAGTAAACGAAGTAGCTAATGCGTGTTCACTATTTTGATTTAATGAAGCTGTAAGTATTAATAACTCCTCTTCTGTATAATCAGGGTGTACACTGACTATCCTTTCTACTGATGGTTTCCCTTCTGTAAGAGTACCTGTTTTGTCAGTGATTAATACATTTATTTTATTCGCTGTTTCTAAAGCTTCAGCATTCTTGATTAGTATACCATTCTGAGCTCCCTTACCCATACCTACCATAATAGACATTGGAGTAGCTAATCCTAATGCACATGGACAAGCGATAATCAATACAGCAAGCGCATTTACGAATGCGTAAGCAAGTTTAGGTTCAGGTCCCATAACTTTCCATAGAATAAATGTCACTATAGAAATCAGTACTACGATAGGTACGAAGTACTTCGCTACCTGATCTGCTAGCTTCTGGATAGGGGCTCTAGATCTACTCGCATTATTCACCATTTCGATGATTTGCGCTAATAGAGTTTCATTACCTACTTTCTCCGCAGTCATAATGAACGAGCTATTTCCGTTGATTGTACCAGAGACTACTTTATCGTCTTTTACTTTGTGTACAGGAATAGGTTCTCCAGTGATCATAGATTCATCTATACTAGATTCTCCTTCACTGATCACACCATCTACAGGTATTTTTTCTCCTGGTTTTACGCGTAAGCGATCACCCTTTACTATTTTCTCTATTTGGATAATCTCTTCACCACTGTCAGTTACTAAAGTAGCTTCAGTAGGCGATAGTTTTAATAATTCTTTGATAGCTGTATTAGTACGACTATGTGCTTTAGCTTCCATTACTTGACCTACTAATACTAAGGTTAAGATCACTGCTACAGATTCAAAATATAAATGTATACCATGCTCTCCTTTAAAATCTTGAGGAAATAAGTCTGGAAAGAATAATGCTACTACACTAAATAGCAAACCAGCTGCTGATCCTAATCCAATCAAACTAAACATGTTTAGATTCCAAGTTTTGAATGAAGTCCACGCTCTAGTAAAGAACATCCAACATACCCATACTACCGGAATAGTAAATAATAATTGGATATAGTTATTCCATTCATGAGGCACTATCTTACCTATCGGATCACCTGGTATCATAGATCCCATAGCTAGCATAAAGACAGGAATAGTAAACCCAACTGATATACGCAACTTCTTAAGCATATCAGTGTATGTAGTGTCTTCTTGCTCTACCATTATTGTTTTAGGGACTAGATTCATCCCACATTTAGGACAGTTACCTGGTTTGTCATATGTTTTTTCTCCCTCACACAGCATCGGACAGTAGTATACTGTCTTTTCTACTTTAGGAGCAGGTATTTGTTCTAAGTTCATCCCGCAGACAGGGCATCCTACGTTGGTATCATAGACTTTATCTCCTTCACATAGCATCGGACAGAAGTATTTACCCGCTTTATCAGCCATACCTTCTGGCAATTCTTGTACGTACATCTCTTCCTCACTTATCTCTAATGCTGGAAGTATCTCTTGTGTACCATCTTCTTTAGTCACGATCTCTTGTAAGATATAGTTCCCTTTTTGAAGCAATGCTTTTTGTAAGGTTAATGTATCTATATCGTGATGTGATTCTATGTTGGCATATTCTTTTTCTAATGAGACTTCAGCTTTAATACCATGTATTTCATTAAGTGTATCTTCTATTTTGGTTCTACAACCATTACAGCTCATACCGCTTACTTTATATTCTTTTTTCATATCTATAAGGTATTCTTTTTTATATATACAAAGTACGAATAAAAAGACAGATATGCTGTTATACAATTATGATGAAGGGTTATATCTTTTTGTGGGATGTAAGATAAAGAAAAGGCCTTTTTATAAATACTGTGGTCACTATTTTCGTACTTTAGTTTTTTTAAAATAATGGAGAGCATGAGAAATGTATGTATAGGGCTGTTCACTATCGGATTATTAGTTGTCAGCTGTAAGAAGGAAGAGAAAAAGACAGTTAATGAATCAGTTGTAATAGTAAAAGATAGTTTAAAATCGAATAAAGAAGAAGTCGTAGGTAAATTTGAAGAAGGAGCACTAACTTATCAGATGTCTTTTAGTGATACTATAGTAGAAGACTTTCTAAGAGTGATAAGTGAAGATCCTTTATATGGTAAAGAATTAGCAAAGAAGTATATTAGCCAACTGCCAACTGATCAAGCTGAACATTTGAATGCTTTTATCAAGGCTAACCCTAGTTTTATCACTAGGTATGGTACACTTCCATTTTTAAAGAATAAGATTTATGTAGCTGGCTATGAGGTAGTATACAAGGGAGAGGGAGCGAGTTATGTATTAGAAAATAGGTGGAATGATTTACTAGAAGAAGGACAAGGATATGCTGGGTCTACCATAGTGCCTAATACAAAGTTAAACTTTAGTTATGGCAAAGGTTTTCTCGAAGCTGAAAAGCTGCAAACGAATATTACCTTAGATAAGTATAATCGAGTAGCGACTGGTATGGTAAGTGAAATAGCGGGATATCCAGTAGAAAAAATTATATATACTCGCAAGCCATCTGTAGTATCAGAAGAGCGCCTCTTACCTAAAACGGTGATAGTCTATAGTGCCCAATCTTTTAATCCTGTTATTAATAAAGTAATGCCATATTGGGTGGCAGAGGAAAACGGAATCTTAAAGCTAGAAGTAGAATTATCAGAATCGGAGCATAGTATTCAGATGATCTATCAAGCAAATATGGCAGTAAAACGCAAGCTTATAGAAGATGAAACATCTATATTAGCGACTAAGGCATTTGTCACTGTTAAGGAAAATAGAGACTTCTTAGCTTTAGATCTAAACCTAGCGAAGATTATCGTTCCACCAAGTTTATAAAAGTATACAACCAAAACATACAAACTAAATGAAACCAATCATTAAACCACAAGAACTAGTACAGTTAAAAGACTCAGGTAGTTCATTTATATTAATAGACGCTACGAATAGTAAAGTCGCAAGAGAGAATTATGACAACCAACATTTAGATGGAGCAATATTCGTAGATGGGAATACACAGTTAGCAGAGATAGGAGAGGATGCTTCTAAAGGAGGGAGACATCCCTTGCCATCTGTAGAGAAGT
>JBOFGJ010000794.1:0-10680 GCA_051649065.1 Flavobacterium sp.
GCAGCCTTGTTATACATTGCGCCAGTAGGTTTAAGATGTTTGACTTTTAGTGTATCTATAGTGACTATATTCCAATTATAGAATCTACATAATAGTTCATCTACGGTATCCCACCCCATAGCAGGCTTAAGACCTCCGATCTGTTTAAAACAGTCTATGCGATATGCCTTAAATGCCCCTCTAATGTGATCTTTATCTGTCAAGCTCTCTATTATCCATTGGTTGTCTTTCTTAATGTATGCAAATCCCCCAACCATACCAATCGATTTGTCTTTCTTAAATTGGTTAGCGATAGTTAAAAAGTAATCAGTAGGCAAGATAAGATCTGCGTCTAACTTGACGATGAAGTCATACTCTTCTAGATTATCCACTTGTGCTAATCCGTAGTTAAAAGCCTGTATAACTTTGCTTCCTGGCAAGTGAATTGCTTCTGAAGTCTTATTGATTAATCTTATGTATGGTACATCAGCATAGTTTGTCTCAACTAGGTTAGCGGTATTATCTGTAGAATTATCATTCACGATTATTACACGAGAGGGTAACAATGTCTGCTGTGTTAAACTATCTAAAGTCTGCTCTATAAAAGCCGACTCATTATAAGCAGGCATGATAACTAGGTATTTCATGTATTAGTATTTGTACAACTATAGTACTCTACGCTAAAGAACTAAGTTGCTTAAGATTTACAAATTTAAAAAAAATAGTAGTTAAGCACTTATTAGCAAGTATATTTGTATTTGATTAACAGAGTTACGCATTATTATGCAGGATAAAATATCAACTAAACAGGCATTGCTTTTTACCCTTATCAACTACATTGGTGTATTGATAGGTGTGGTGTCGACTGTATTAGTCTATCCTCAAGATAAAGAATTGCTTGGTATTATCCGCTTTGTAGATGCATGTGCACAGATTATGTTCCCGATCATTGTATTAGGCAGTACGCATGCGTTGATTAACTTTTATCCTAAACTTAGTGAACACCTGCAGGGTAAACTCTTTAGTTTTAGCCTGCTCTCTATGGCCAAATTAACGATAGGAGTAGGGCTACTGCTATTAGCAGGTTCTTTTGTGTATCAAGGAGCAGAGATGAAATACGTTATTATGGGGTTCGTATTAGCGATATCAATGGCATATATCGAACTCTTTAGAAGACAAGCAACCAATTTGCAACGTATATCGTTTCCTACATTCTTTGAGAAGATAATTCCGAAGATTGCTTTGCCTACCGTGTTTTTAATGGTGATTTATACAAGCTTCTCAGTGGATCAGGCAGTTTGGTATTATATTATAGCTTATTATATCATAGCTATCGTTATAGGTAGTTATATACATAAGCACTTTAAATACAGTTGGCACTGGAAGTATGAAGACTTGTTTGCTTATGTAGGGAAGAAAGAGTACTATGCTTATAGTCTGTTTGCTTTTGCAGGGAGTTTTGGTTCTTTCTTTGCTTTTAGAGTAGACTCTCTGATGATTCCTTATTTTATTTCGTATGAGGCGAATGGAACGTATAATATAGGCGTTACTTTAGCATCAACACTTGCTATACCTGCTACGGGGGTATTTGCGTTATACGCACCTATTATTTCAGATTTGATTAAGAGGGCAGAACTGCGTACTCTAAATATGAAATATAAAGAAGTCGCTCGTAATCTATTCTTTATTGGGATGCTATTGTTTAGCTGTGTTGCAGTTGGTATAGAACCGCTTTTTAAACTATTGCCAACGTATGATAAGTTAGCTCCCTCTATTCCTATTATATATTTATTGGGAATTAATGTGGTGATTAATATGTCGACAGGCTTTAGTACAGAGATTATTTCTTATTCTAAGTATTACCGTTTTAATCTTGTTTCTATTTTGAGCTTGATGGTTTTAAACGTAGTATTGAACTATGTTTTACTTGCATATACTGATTTAGGAATATTCGGTGTAGGATTAGCGTCATTGTTGTCTTTAACATTGTTTAATGTAGCTAAGACCTATTATATTTATCAGAAGATGAAGTTGTGGCCATTTGATAAGAACTTCTTTTTATTGTTCTTATTAATGCTTGTGTTTGGCGTAGTTGTATTCTTTATCCCTGCTAGCTCACATACGCTGATAGATTTGATTGTAAAGGTAGGCTTAGTTATAGTGCTTAACTTTATCATTGTATTCAAAACTAATTGGGTGACAGGAGTAAAGGCAATGTTAGACAAACTACTTCGCAAGTTGGGACTGTAGTGAAATCATAGCCTCTGATGTTTGTATAAACGCAAATAGTATTAGCTAAATACTACAAAGTAATTCTACCTCATAGCCCTTACATTAACTCCTCAACCATACTATGCTTTAGTCGCTAATTCAGACCTCTTTTGTATAATGACTTTTGGTTTATACGGCTATTAGATATTCTGAGTTTAACCATAAGTTCAATATTTCAACACTAGCTCAACACTGCTTCAAGCTTAGTCCTACTAATAGGCTTAGTATGGAGGAATCTTGAAGAAATGTTGAGGTAATTCTGTTCTTAATAGATTTACTTTAGTCTTGAACCAGCATTGTATATTAGCTTAATATCATAGATCAATTCTACTTTGTAATTCTAAAACCATACTATAGTTTAGTAATCTAAATCTAATATACTTAGATACTTACTTTTCGTTTATATCTATGGCGATTTTGGGATAAAAAAATACGCGATGTCCCTTATGGGAGACACCGCGTCATTTATATTTTCTACTTTTAACTCTCTGGAATGACTTTCTTCTTAATCTTTGTTAGAAGGAATATCGTCGCTATAATACAGAGACTTCCCAAGTAATCCATTAATTCAAAGTTGACACCGAAGTATGTTACTGCTATTAATGTGGCTGATAAAGGCTCTGCACAAGCTAGAAGACTAGCGCGTTGTGGACCGATATTCTTAATCGCCATTAGGAAGATATAGAACGGTATCAGTGTCCCTAAGAAGATGATAAATAACACTGCTAAGTAAGTATCTCTATCCCATATACCTTCTAGTTTATGAGGTGGATGTATAATACTCATCGCTATACCTGCTATAAGCATACTCCATCCTATAATGGCGATAGGGCTATATCTATCTAACAAGTGTACAGGCATCAGTGTATATACTGCTAATGCAATGGCAGAAGCGATACCCCAAGATAGTGCTGTCGGTGTGATATTTAGTGTGTTAATGTCTCCGTGAGTAACCAGTAGGAATGTACCTAACATCGCCATACCGATAGCTAAGAACTCTATAGGTTTAGGCCATTTCTTTAGTCTTAATGCTAGATAGATGGCTATAAACACCGGGCCAGTATACTGTATCACAGTGGCTGTAGCAGCGTTAGAATGTAAGATCGTTACGAAGTAAGTGTACTGAACAGTTAGCATCCCTAGGATACTAAATAAGACGAGCTGTATAGCATACTTTTTGTCTTTCCAAATATTCGTTATATCAGGATTCTTCTTGACGATTCCGAATAACAACATTAATACACCTGAGATAAGAAGACGAACAGTCACTAACCATTCTGCGTTAAACTCTTTTTCTCTAAAAAGGAATTGAGCAAAAGCTCCTGAAACTCCCCATAGCATCGCTGCGAATATAGCAGATGCGAAGCCTAAAAACTTATTATTTAATTGCATTTCTAACAACGTACTCTTGGTACATTTAAAGTTGAACGATATAGTAATACCTTAAATCTGCAACTACCATTTACTGCGAATTAATTCTACTTTACATAGCTTCAATTAGCTCTAAAACCACACTATAGTGTGCTTTAATCACTAATATTGCTCTGTTTTGTACAATTCATTCTCGTTTAAACGTTATCTGCAGATTTAAGGTAATAGAGAGGAATCTCTATGACTAAACACTAGTACAAAATTACAGATAAATAAGCGTGTAATTTAATAAAATCTACATGAGCCTAAGAATTACCTACTCTATATATAATGTAATATTTTAAGAAGAGTATCTCTAGTTTAAACGCAGAAGCACTACACATTCGACAATATATTTTTACTTTCACAACTGCCATAATTTGGTAGTCTGTAATAGCAATGTTGACGAGAGTGTAGTGCTTGCTTATTTATATGCTAATGATTCAGTGTTATTACGCTGTTGTATTTTTCTCTTTGTTATATAGTTTGATATTGTATAAAATCGCTATTAGTAGTGCAAGAGCGACTAGTAGGTAACGTGTCCCTAGTTCTGATGATGAAGTTATCTTCCCTGTAGAAGATATTACTAGCGTCATAAACGAAGTTAAGACATATACTAGCCCTCCCATTAATCCACCTGCTGTACCTGCATTATTAGGGAACTGTAGCATAGTAGAGGTAAAGAAGTTGTTAAACATGGTACCTGAACAGATGTGTATCAAGAATAGAAATCCTATCAAGATAGGTAAGCTTTCGATCCATAGCGTAGAGCATAGTAATAGTGTAATTAGGGATATCTGTACTAACGAGGGGTGTAAGGCTTTAGGCTTTAAATCTAAGTGCATTCTTTTCTTGCCAATAACCCCTCCTAACATCCATGAGAATCCAAGTACTAGTGTACAATAGCCGATAACAACAGAGTTAAACTTAAAGGTGTCTTCTATTAAGAAAGGTCCTGCGATATTAAAGATCATTACGATAGAGTAGCTAAGTCCAAGTATCAATGTTCCGATCATAAACCTCTTCTCACTAAGCATCATCTTATATAAGCCTAATGTATCTGATAGGTTAAACTTCTTCTTCTCTGGAATACTTTCACCGCTGATACACAGATCTAGGATTAATAGTACGCCTGCATAGATGGCTAGGAAGTAGAAGTTAGCATGCCAATTAAATAACTTCTCTAAGTATCCACCTAAGAACGGTGCTAATATAGGGCCACATGACCATACGATAGTGAAGTAGCTTAGATAGTACTGTCTCTTAGTTTCATCATAGATGTCAATAAAGATAGCACGTGTAGCAACTACTAAGGTAGAGATAGCCATACCTTGTATTATTCTCATTATACAGATATAGAATATGCTATCCATCTGTGTAATGCTTAAATTAGTAATAATTAGGATTAGTAAGGCTACTAAACGCGGTTTATAACGACCTATGTTGTCTAATAGGATACCTACGAATATCTGTGAGATTCCATAGCTTAATAGATAACAGGTAAGCGTGAGTTGTATATCTTGTTCTGATACGGCTAGCCCTTTTGCCATAGCAGGGAAAGAGGGTAGGTATATATCAGTGACAAAGCCCGATAGGGGGATAGAACAAAAGGCTAGTATAGTGGCTAGTTTTTTTCTTTGTTCGCTTGCTTCTCTTAGCATAAATTACAATTGTTGTTTCAGAAGCAAAAGTAAGTTGATAGAAGATTCTATCAATTAAATATCTCAAAGGGATAATTGCAAAAATCAAAGATTTGTTAGATCGGACTTTTATATTTCAAAGGAGTAATACCTGCGTGTTTTTTAAAGAAGTTATTAAAGTGGGAGGGTTGGTCGAACCCTAGTGTATATCCTACTTCTGCTATATCCCAAGAGGTATTCTTAAGAAGGTTCTTTGCTTCGTCAAATAAACGCTCTTTTATTAATTGTGTCGTAGTCTTGTTTGTAGCTAATTTAATAGATGCATTTAGATGGTTTACATGCACACTTAGTGCTGCCGCATAGTCAGATGCGGTCTTGAGATTTAAAGGGTAGGCAGGTGAGTCTAGTGGGAATTGCTTATTTAGCAAGGCATCGAATTGTCTATATAACCTTGTGCTACTAGTAGATTCTTCTAGTTTTACGTCTTCTACCTTAAGTTGTAAGGCTTGATGTAAAAGTAGTGCTAAGAGGTTTCTGATAATCTCAAATTTTAATGGATAGTCACTCTGTGCCATCTCATACATCTGTTTAAAGTAAGTAGAGGCAAGCTCTTGCTGTGCTTCATTTAAGAAAATAAAGGGTTTACTCCATTCTTTAAATAAGGAAGTTTTCTTGAAGAATTCTATCGTGCTGTGCTCTACAAGGAACTCTTGGTTAAATAAACAGAAGTATCCTTCCTGTTGATTGCTTAAGCATTCCCATTCATAAGGTATCGTAGGACAGGGTAAGAATAAAGCGGGTTTATCTATTACTAATCTGTGATCACCATATTTAAATACTCCTTCACCTATCACTAGACAGACTTTATAATAGTCTCTTCGGTTATAAGGGGTATTGAAGTTACAGTATTTGCGGATGTTAATGTTGAAATGTGATTTACCACATTGATAATCTGATATGTCAAAGGCATAATGACTTACTGTATTCTCTCTGTAGTGATCACTGATTGTCTCTAAGTCTTTACTCATAGCTTAACATATATCTGAATGAAGAGCAAAGTTACTAAAATCAAATAAATAGCAGTGTAGTTATAATGTAAAAAGAGATGAATAAGAAGTTCTCGTGATGTGTTTTTTTAGTTAAAAAATACAATTTACATTTAAGTAATTAACTGCATTTCTTGTACGGCATTGTTCATATATCATTATTCTTAGTTATCAAATATGTGTCTTATTTTTTTTGAAGAAGAGTAATATGAAGTGTGTTTATTTTAACGATAGAGTACTTTTAGTGTGGTAAAGTATGTTTATGGTAGCTTGTCCTAAGTATATTCAATAGTATATCTTCTAAAAATACAGATTTCATTTAAAATTGGCATTACTCTTGCTGTTAAATAAGTACAACTTATATGGAGCTTTTTGGTACAAAAGATGAAGTATAAGAATAAAAAAGTTGTTTAATAGAAACTAGTGTGCCTTGAGTAATTTAGATCGTTTATTAAAGTTTATCATAGCAGTAGCAACGCTGTTATTGATTATTGATCTCTTTGATTTTTTTAATAATAGGTTAGTTCGTTATACATGTTACTTAGTTTTAGGAGTTTGTGCTGTAGCTCTATTTTATCTAAGTAAGTATTATGAAGAAGAAAAACAAGAAAATGATGAGTGATCCTATGGTATTTAACGGAAAAAAATAACCCCAAAAGAAAGTTGTTCTCTCTTTTGGGGTATTGTATTTATACTTGATAAGTGAATGCATTAATATTCATTCCTGCCCCAACAGAAGCAAATAGAATAACATCTCCTTTCTCTAGACTGTGAGATTCAAGTTGTTTGTTGATTAACATATCATATAATGTTGGTAAAGTAGCTACACTACTGTTTCCTAATTTTTGTATATTCATTGGCATGATATACTTAGGCATTTCCATGTTATACAGCTCGTAAAATCTTTTGACAATAGCCTCATCCATCTTTTCATTGGCTTGATGTATCATCACTTTTTTTATCTTGCTGATATTTATTCCACTTTTATCCACACAATTTTTCATTGCTAATGGAACATTACTAAGGGCGAACTCATATATCTTACGACCAAACATTTTGATATATTTTGTGTTCTCATCTAAGTCGGGATTATAAGACTTGCCAAAGTGTATAAAGTTAGCTTCATCATAAGTAAAACTAGCTGATTCTACAGAAAGTATACCTCCTTCTTCATTATTTAGTTCTAAGATAGTTGCTCCTGCACCATCAGCATAGATCATAGAATCTCTATCATGTAAGTCTATAACTCTAGATAAAGTCTCAGCACCTATTACTAGACAGCGTTTTGCCATACCTGCTTTCATAAAAGCATAGGCTTGTATCACACCTTGTAACCATCCTGGACAACCAAATAGTATATCGAATGCGACACATGATGGATTGTTTATCTTAAGGTTGTGTTTTACTCTTGCGGCTAGACTAGGTACACTATCAGACTGTATTGTACCGTGTTTTACATCACCGAAGTTATGAGCTAGAATAATATAGTCTAATGTTTCAGGATCTATGCCTGCTTTTTGAATAGCATTTTCTGCTGCGATTGTAGCTATATCACTACTTACAAGAGTGTCTTCTACATATCTTCGTTCCTCTATACCTGTTATCTGTTGTAGTTTATATGATATACGTGCATTAGTATCTTTTAGAGGTGCACCATGCTCGTCTCTAAAATCAAATTTATCAAATGATGTATTATCTATTACTTTGGTTGGGATGTAGCATCCTGAACTCAATATTTTTATGTTCATAGTATCAGTTTAAGGTTAAAGGAAGGGTAAACTTAGAGTATTCTTCTGATTAAAGATATGATTTTTTTCAGTTTTTTGATTTATTATAAACTCTGATGTTTAATCTCGGTTAAAATGTAGATTGTATAAAGCCTTTTAATGATAATGCTTCTAAGGCATATTTATTGTGTCTTACTATTGAATATGAGTTAAAATGACTATTTAATCTTGATGTGGATTCTTGTATAAAGAGTCTTTATAGGCTGTTACTTTCATTACTACCTCTTTATCTAGTGCCTTGGTATAAAAAGCTATTACTGTATCTAGATATTTCTCAGTGGGTATAAAATTGTAATGCAAAGCTTCGCTTAGTTTTTGAAATGTATCTTGTATTAATGTAGGGTTTGTCTTTATCTCTTTAAAATTGATCTGATAACCATCAAAAATATATCTCAGTCCATCTAGATTGCCCTTCATCGGTATACTACCGTGGTCTTCGCCATCATATTGTGCATATTTGTAAGCGAGGTTAGTGGGAGTTTTACTACTAAGTAATTCATTAAAAGAACGTATAGCATTATAGTGATCTGATAGATGATCTTTGTTTTCACTTTCACCTACTTGAGTTAAGTATAATCTTTTAAATTGGAAGTCTTTATTAGGCTGAGCAGTATATTCTTTAAGGATAACCTTATCGTCCCACCAAATACTTGGATCATGTACGATATAGGCATTAAACATGTTTGTATAATTAAGTAGGTTATTTAAAGCAGTAATACCACCAAAAGAATGACCAATAAATACCTTGTAATCTAAGGTTCTATAAGTTGTATCGATGTAGGGAAATAACTCTTGGTTTATGAATTTAAAAAACGCAGTATTACCTCCATTATCACCTTTAATTTTGCTAGCCTGCTCTTTAGACATATTTTCAGCAAGAACTTTAGTAGGAGTGAGATCCCTTGTTCTATTTGTATTTACGATACCGACTATAATCATTTCGGGAATAGTGGGATAAGGATATCTGCTAAGTTTGTCTATATAAGCTGTAAGATAGTTAAAGTTAGTTTCACTATCTAAGAGATAAATCACAGGATACTTCTGATGAGGATATTTAGTTTCATTGTAACCTGGTGGCAAGTAGATCTGAATAGTTCGATCCTCATTTAGTATACTTGACTTTATAGTATAAGACTTACCTATTTCTATTGGTTGCTGTGCATGTAAATTTAGTGAGAATAGAGCATTCAAAATGAATAAAGTAGCACATATTATTTTGGTCATAATATTGGTTTTGTAGAATTCTATTAATATTACAAATATAGTATGTTATTTATATCGATTCTATTTTGTTAAAAAATAAGTTCTTTTAGGGACGATGTAATATGTAGTTATTATCTTGTGCTAACTAAAATAGAAGTTTGAAAATGAATAGATTAGTTGTGTTTTTTGTTGCGTTAATGAGCGCATTTTGTATGTATGGTCAGAGTATAAAGCCTAAAATTGAACTTAAGGTATTAGACTCTAAGATTACTGATAGTAGCCTAGTTACGGTAGTGCTAATGAATAATACTGACGATACGTATTGGTTCCCATGGGATACCTCTGAGCTAGCTTATGCAGCTAGTATTGGTAGTACATACGAGAATCAAGTATATGTATTAAGACAGAGAGTTTACAATGAAAAAACTAAGGTAGATGAGCCTACACTAATGAGTGGGGATTATGATTCGGAGGATTTATTAAAGAAATGGAACGAGAAACTTAGTGCAAAGAAAGTTACTGATTATGTGATAGTAAAGCCTAAAAACTTCGTGCAACTTCGATTGCCTTTTAAAGTAGTTCAAAAGATTGCACCTGCTTGGTATGC
Source organism: Flavobacterium sp. (assembly GCA_051649065.1). Taxonomy (GTDB): domain Bacteria; phylum Bacteroidota; class Bacteroidia; order Flavobacteriales; family Flavobacteriaceae; genus Flavobacterium. The sequence continues at coordinate 9,944 of JBOFGJ010000794.1, forward strand.
TGCAAAAGAAAAAGTAACTGAGGGGGGATATAAATATTATGTGAATTATACCTATAATGCTAAAGCGGTAGAGCAGATAGTTAATCCAAAGTTGTTAGAAGAAGTAAATAAATTAGGATATAAAATATATCATGAGCCATTGGAATCTAAGAAAGTAGCAATAGTGAAGAAATAAAAAAAAGAGAAGTATATCCCATATACTTCTCTTCTAGTTAAAAAACAGCTGTATAAAATTATACGAATTATTGGCATGTGTAAAAGTAGTTATACTAATAGATAGATTATATGATAGTTATCAGTTTTGATGATTTTATTCTCTCTTTGTGACTGATATATTTACTTTGTCGTTTTATCACCATATATAGTAGGGCTTGAACGGATAATTGGGTATTATTCGCTTAAGTATTTAAAGAGAAACAGTAGTAGACTTTGGTCTACTACTATTTTTTTATATGTCTATCGCTTAATCTGGGTTAAAGAGAATAAATATTTCTATTGAAATAGCTGTATGTATAGATTGAGCTGGTACTGTTTACTATGCGACCAACTTGCCATAAGTATTCTATCATAGCTATTCATTAGAAAGAGAAATAGGTGTGTTATGTTAGTTATTGTATTCCGTGATAAAGTAAATTATAATTGAAGTCATCTTGACTTTATGGCTGGATTAAAGACTACCTAAAAATAAAAGCGAGCAAAACAGTTAACTATATAATTAGTCATAGGCATTTAAATCC
>JBOFGJ010000795.1:0-3067 GCA_051649065.1 Flavobacterium sp.
CTGACGTACAGCAGTTTCTCCATCAAGTGTAATCTTTGCTTCAATTACTTGATTCTTATTTGTGATAAAATTATTTATTTCAGCATCTGTCAACTTCGTTTTACTAGCACCATCTACTTTAAAAAGCTCAGTTTCAGAATTACCATAATACAATTGATTTTTATCTTCCAATAAAACAAATGTAGCATTACCATCTTTATCAGCGCTATTATACTGATCAGGACGTCCAGTAACTCTATCATTTAGAGTCGCTGGTTCAGGCTTTACTTCTATTGTGAAAGCTGTAATAACGACTTTAATAGGATCTATTACAGACTGCACTCTAAGAAACCTAGTCAATGGTGCAGTTGTAGGATTAAACTTATCCACATAAAGGATTTCGTCAATTATTTTATTAGTATTGCGATTAGCTTCATCTTGAGTATCGTGAAAACTATAGATATACCCTTCAGGAACGATAGCATTCCCCTCAGCATCTGTAACTAATCCAGTTGTTCTATTTTTAATCGCTTCTCCTAAAAACACACGAAAATTGCCCGAAGTTGTTTCATTAGGAAGAGCTTGTTCTATATCATGAGGTTTCCCAACTTTCACCTCAGGTTTTGGCTCATCTTGATCGTTATAAACCTCAGCTATCTCTTTATCACCTAGATATTCAAAAGGGTTTATACCTCCAGTTACAGCTCCTACAGATAGAAACCCTGAAAGTACAAATAATGAAAGCCACATTCTTTTGCCCATTTTATCGCTATATTAAATTGTTAGTGCTTACTAATGTTAATTAATTGTTTAAAAATATTATCTTCGTGACACTTAGCATTTTTCTTTGCTAATTTTGAAAAAAACTAAAATAATATGTCAAAAATACAAATTCAAAATACGTCAAACCCTACTATTATAAAATTTGTTTTACCAGATTTCATAACTAAAGGTGAAAACTACGAGTTTAAAAATATAGATGAAACTGCAGAATCGCCTTTAGCAAAGGAATTATTCTTTCTTCCTTTTGTTAAAACGGTTTATATCTCAAATAATTTCATTGCCATCGAAAAATTTTCAATTGTCGAATGGGATGAAGTAAAAGATACAGTTGCAGATCATATAGACCTATTCTTGGCTAAAGGTAAGAAAATCCTAATAGATTCTAAAAAAGAAATAAAAAAGCAACCAATTACTATTTACGCTGAGTCTACTCCAAACCCATCTGTAATTAAGTTCGTAGCTAATAAATTATTAACAAAAAAAGGAGTAGAGTTTAAAAACATTGATGAAGCAAGTGCTTCACCTCTTGCTAAAGAGTTATTTAAGCAGTCTTTCGTTAAAGAAATCTTTATTGATGAGAACTATGTTTCTATCTCTAAATATGATGCTTTTGAGTGGGATCAATTAATCAATGTTACTCGTGCATTCATTAAAGAGTTTTTAGAGAATGGCAACTTAGCTGTAGATGAATCTTTAATCTCTGATGTTAAAGCTATCGAAGAAGAGGCTGATAAACACTTTGATACATTAGACGAAAAGTCTCAACGTATCATCAATATCTTAGAAGAAAACGTGAAGCCTGCTGTACAAGCTGATGGTGGTAACATCGCCTTCCAAAAATATGACCAAGACACAAACATCGTATATGTACTATTACAAGGTGCTTGTAGTGGATGTCCTTCTTCTACTTTCACTCTTAAGAATGGTATCGAGGGAATGTTAAGACATATGCTTAATGACGAAGCTATCATCGTAGAAGCTTCTAATGGATAATAAATAACTTATTATATAAAAAAGAGGTATACTTAAATTAGGTATACCTCTTTTTAGTTAATTAATGAACGTCACTAAGTGATTGCTTCTATATACTAATTACTTAATTCCAATTCTCCATATTTATCAATACTCCTGTATTATCTATCAAATCATATTCTAACTTAAACATAGGTGTATATAAGGTTCTATATGTTTGGGGAGTTGCTTTCGTAGCACCTAAACTACTAATAATCTTACCTTTAGAAGAAAACCTCATTAAAGGTGATTGTGTTACGCTTCCAACCTTATTAACAAAGGTAGTCCCCACTTTTTCCATTGTACCACCTTTATATAAACTAACTGTTATCATGGCACTTTTAACATTCGAGGTATTCGCATACCACCAAGCTGAAGTACCTATTTCAATCTGCTTTTTACTATTTGGATACTTCGCTAACACTTTGTTTAACTCTGGTATATTCACATAAGATGTTTCTGCCCCTGTAGTTTGTTCATCTCCTGCCCAGAACATATAAGTAATTCCATCTGATGAAGCTTTGTCTATAACTGAACCTAAATAACCTACAGGGTTATTATCAACTCTATTGACGCCTGTTTTCAAGATATCTACTGCAGAGTCTATATCTACTTTATAACCACTAACACTAGAAGTAGCAGAGAATGTAATAACCATATAATCAAAAGGAGGTAATGCCCTATACTCTGCATTCTGTTCTACAATAATTTTTTTAATCAATCTAGGCTCATTACTATGACGTACTGTTATTTCACCAGTTACTGTACCAGTTGAAGATATAGGTGCTCCAGATTTTACACTTCCTAGTTCAAAGACTAAACTTCCATTCACATTAGTAGGTGGTACAGTCCAATTAAATCTATCCCTAGAGTAATCAACTAATACCCAATTAGAATCTCCGCCTATAGGTTCAATAGCTGTACTCGAATTTACTTTTCCATCTTTAGATCCTACTCCTACCCTAATAGTAGGTCTATTAATTTTCAACTCTAAATTACTAACTACTAAATTAGCTTTAACCTCAGGAAAGTCAACTAAACTAAACGTATATGTCTTATTGCCAAATACGCTTTCACTTCGGTTAAACACTAAAGTACTCTCTTTCCCACTAGTAGTACTAGACATCGAAGAACTCGCATCTATCCCAGTAGATATCTGCTTCCATTGCATATTATTTCTACCTACAATAAGAGAAGCCGTCCCAGATTTATTAAATTCTGACAATTGTATTTTGGCAGGAGATACTAAAAGTGTTTTTCTCGTATCACCTCCTGACGTAGATAACCACGTCTC
>JBOFGJ010000796.1:0-2033 GCA_051649065.1 Flavobacterium sp.
GTATTCACCCGACCAACTACATATTTCATCGTCTAATGTAAGATAGTAAGTTTGCCTGAAATAATAAATAGATGAGCAAACAAGAAATAATGTATTCTCATGTAGAGAATTGGAAAGCAAGTGGATTAACACAGGTAAAGTACTGTGAAAGTGTTGGATTGAAGATAGAGAACTTTAGCTATTGGGTAGTCAAGTATAAATCAGGATTAAGTCAGTCAGTAGATAGTGATTTTATAACTGTAACAAGGGATCAAGTGGTTCGTGTTCAAGAATATGAAATCATGTATCCTAATGGTGTAAAGTTACGAGTACATACAGATAATCTAAGTGAACTGTATTCATTAATAAACTTAGTTTAATGTTTAGCTTGAGTAGTTCTCATCAATTCCACTTGTATAAATCAGCTTGTGATATGCGTAAGAGTTTTGATTCTCTGTGTGGCCTTGTTCAAAACGAGCTTAATCAAGTAGCTCATAATGGAAGTGTCTATATATTTATTAATCGCCGAGGCAATCAAATGAAGCTCTTGCATTGGGAGCCAGGTGGATTTGTGTTATATCACAAACGATTAGAGCAAGGTACTTTTGCCTTACCAGTACATAATAAAACACAAATTAGTTGGAGTGATTTAGTACTTATGATAGAAGGAATCCAAGTTCTAAAAAGTAGTCATAAAAGGCGATTTACTATGAAGTAAATACTTTTAAAACCTTGTGTAAATGGGGCTTTCGTCGTATATTTACTTCATGGAAATAGACTTAGAAAACTTATCAAAACAAGAACTTTTGGCGCTTATAAAAAAGCAGTCAAAGACTATTTCCAAACAAGAGAAGGCAATCTCAAAACAAGAACATAAGACATCGGTTTTAGAAGAAAAAAACACAGAATTAGAGCGTTTAGTCAAACTACTTCAACGTATGAAGTTTGGTCAGAGTCGTGAACGCTTTGAAGATCCTGATCAAATGGAACTTCCTTTTGAGGTTGAACAAATAACGAAAGAAGTACAGGAAGAGACAATCAAGCAAGAAATCACTTATTCTCGCGAAAAGAAGAAACATCCTGGAAGAGCTAAATTACCTGATAACTTACCAGTAGAAGTAGTAGAAATATACCCTGAAGGAGATTTTTCTGATATGATTTGTATCGGAAAAGAGATAACAGAAGTGTTAGATTGCGTTCCAAGTTATTTTAGAATTATAAAATACATTCGATATAAATACGCAACTAAGGAAAAAGATAATACACAAATTAGTATTGGATTACTTCCAGAGCGAATCATCGACAAAGGAATACCTTCTGAAGGATTATTATCTACAATACTTGTAGATAAATACGTAGACCACCTTCCTCTGTATCGTCAGAAGCAACGTTTTTCAAGAGAAAACATCGATATATCTTCTTCTACAATAGATGGTTGGGCAGCTCAAAGTATGGATGCTTTAAAACCACTATATGAAAAGCTTCTGATAGACATCAAAAATGAAGGGTATCTTCAAGTAGACGAAACCACCATCAAAGTTTTGGATGAGAAAAAGAAAGACAAATCTCATCTTGGCTACTACTGGGTATATCACGCACCTATATCTAAGTTAGTAATGTTTAATTACAGCCCCACACGTAGTGGTAGTGCTGCACTACCTGTATTGGAAAACTTCAAAGGTTACCTCCAGACTGATGGCTATTCTGGGTACCTTGCCTATGGAGCTAAGTCTGGTGTGACTCATCTTGGTTGTTGGGCGCACGCTCGTCGTGAATTTGAAAGAGCCTTAGATAATGATAAAACAAAGGCACAGTATGTACTGGTAGAAATACAAAAACTATACGCTGTAGAGAGAAAAGCAAAAGAGCAAAACTTAACTCCTGAGCAAATTAAAGAGCTTCGTCTTAAAGAGAGTTTACCAATTGTCAATGAACTTGGTAAATATATGTTTGCCCAAATAAAACTTACACTTCCTAAAAGTCAAATAGGTAAAGCCTTTGCTTACTCACAAACTAGATGGGACAATCTAAGCGCATATCTTTATGATGGAAAT
>JBOFGJ010000797.1:0-2096 GCA_051649065.1 Flavobacterium sp.
TCTATAGCACTACAGTTTTACTAGCTTTAAAACCATATGAGATATTTTTCTCTTGCTAGTTTTTCGTTAAAATAGGTCATAAGGGGCTATTGATACTTAGTTTTCGTTATTTCTGACTTTTCTTGTTTTAGGTATATACTTAGAGAAGTGGGGGAAATCTAATTTGCTTTAATTTATAGCATTAAATACTTTATTCTGAGCGTGATAATAGCTAAACTTGTATTGTAAAATACAGTGTTATGGATTTGTTTAGTGATTATAATCAGGAGTTTACTAATATTCTTCCCTATGATGGAGAAGTAGATTACTATGGTGTTATATTAGATAGAGTGACTAGTGATTATTATTATCAAAAGTTATTATCTAATATTGAATGGCAACATGATGAAGCAGTTATTTTCGGAAAGAAAGTGACTACTAAGCGCAAAGTCGCTTGGTATGGAGATATTCCTTTTAGTTATACTTATTCTAATGTCACTAAGACAGCGCTAGCTTGGACAGAAGATTTGTTAGTATTAAAGAACGTTATAGAGGAGAGGACAAGAGAAACGTATAACTCATGTCTATTAAATCTATACCACTCAGGTGAAGAGGGAATGGCTTGGCACAGTGATGGAGAGAAAGATCTAAAAAAGCACGGGGCGATTGCCTCTGTGAGCTTTGGAGCTGTGCGTAAGTTTGCTTTTAAGCATAAGGAGAACGGTGTGAAGATAGATGTAATTTTGGATCATGGTAGTCTTCTAGTGATGAAGGGAACTACTCAAGAGAATTGGCTGCACAGACTTCCTCCAACTAAAGTAGTGCATACTCCACGTATTAATCTTACTTTTAGAACCATTGAAATCAAAGAATAAATAAGAAATGAAAACGAAGTCTTTTAGTGCATTATCTAATGTTAAGCAGTTAGAGTTATGGCATACTTTAGAACCACTTATCACAGAAAAGATCTTAGAGAATAAAGAAATGTTGATTAGTGAAGGTACTGTTGCTAATCAAATTGTATGGATAAAGCAGGGAATATTGCGTTCTTATTTTCTAACAGAAGAAGGGGAGGAGCGTACGTACTGTATTACTTTTGATGGGAGTATGATGACGGCGATGACTTCTTTTATCTCTGGTCAATTCTCTAAAGAAAATATTCAGTCTATAGGTACAACATCTATTTATACATTGCCTAAGACAGAAGTAGATAGACTATGTGAAAATAGTATACAATGGACAGTGTTCTTTAAACAATTGTTGGAAGAACAGTTTATGGAACTTGAAGAAAAGCTATTAGATATCCAAAGGTTGGATGCGAAGACTAGATATATCAAACTACTTAATAAACAGCCTCATTATATTCAACATATACCTGGTATTTACCTCGCTTCCTTTTTAAACATTAGTACACGACATTTAAGCAGAATACGAAAAGAAGTTGTTTTATAGACCTATGTCCTCTTAGCTGTAAAGAGATTTACTGAACTTTGTGTTTTTAACTAAATCTAGAACTAGCAAGAGACATATAAACGAAAAGCAATTATACAAAATAGATCTGAATTAGCGATTTCAACTTATTATAGTATGGTTATAGAGCTAATGAAAGAACTATAAAGTAGAATTACTTTGTAGTATTTGGTTAATGCTGATTTTGGGTTAAATTGACTGTTGATATGAACATTGATAAGGAACTATTAAAAGTATTACAAGCTAGCGCTTGGACTAAAATACCCTATGAATCACTTCTTGAGACTAATCCTCAACAGATACGCATAGAAGAAAGTAATCTAATGAAAGCAGAAGGAGTACTAGAAATACCTGGTACAATCGAAGTTTTTAATAAGGAGATAGAACGTGTAGATAAGTCTGAATCTTTATCTCTGAGAATATATAAACCTAAAGTAGTAGATAATCTTCCCATTGTACTATTCTTTCACGGAGGTGCTTTTATTTTCGGTTCTCCAGATCAGTATGACTTTCAGATGTATCCCTTAGTGGAAGAGGCTAATGTTATCGCGGTTTCAGTAGATTATAGACTAGCACCTGAACATCCTTATCCTGCAGCTTTAGAAGATGCTGTATTAGCCTTACAATGGCTATATAAAGAAGCCCAA
>JBOFGJ010000798.1:0-1654 GCA_051649065.1 Flavobacterium sp.
TGCTTGGTTAGATAGTTTTCGTTCTTTACTCAATAGATTCGACACCACACTTTCTAGCTGGATGGCGTGGAATTTCATCGCTTTTATTGTTATAGGCCTAAAGAAATTTCAGAAAACTAAAAAGTCAAGATGACTTCGATATATGGGAAAGTGCGGTGATTAATACACACGATTTTTTAGCAAGAGAGGATTTTGAGTATTTTAAAAAGACAATACCTAATTATTTTGAATTTGTAGAGCTTTATGTATATATAAATAGTGAAGAACAAATGACAGGATTTATAGGTGTAGCAGATGAGAATTTGGAGATGTTGTTTATTCACAATGATTTTAGAGGGAAAGGAATAGGTAAGTTATTGTTAAACTATGCGAAAGATAGATTACATGTCAATAAAGTAGATGTAAATGAACAGAATGATCAAGCAGTTGGCTTTTATTTGCATCAAGGTTTTGCACAGATAGGACGTTCTGAAACGGATGGGCAGGGTAAGCCATACCCAATATTGCACTTAAGCTTATAGTTTTGTAGGCTTTTATAGTTGTAATATTAGAAGTTTAGCTTATAAATGTTCTTTGTATTACCTTTTTGGGCATTTATACTATTGTATTATTTATCATTTTTTGGTAAGCCCAGTAGTTACAAGGTATTAGAAGAGTTTTATGTTAATTGTGTTGATTTTTAGTTAGTTAGTGTTTTTTGTGGTCAGAATAGACGAAGTTGTAAAAAAATCAAGTGCAAAAATAGAGAACCAAAATCACAAAAAAGTCAGTAAATACTGTGGTTATGTGAGATTATATTCTATTTTTGTATAGACATTAAAATGTAAAAATTACCATGAAAGAATTAATCGAAAAAATTAACGCAGAGTTTGAGGCGTTCAAACAAGATTCAGCTTTACAATCAGAAAACGGAAATAAAGCTGCAGGTACAAGAGCTCGTAAAGCATCTTTATCTATTGAGAAACTTTTAAAAGAGTTTAGAAAAGCATCTTTAGAGGCTTCAAAACAATAATAATAAAAGCTCCTACTTACTGAGTAGGAGCTTTTTTATTTCATAAGTTTGTACAGTATTTAACTCAACTGTATGAACTATTTTATCATAGGTGATATCCATGGATGTTATCACACTTTATGTGCTCTCTTAGAGCAATGGAATCCTCAGGAAGAGCACCTAATCTTAGTAGGAGATTTAATAGATAGAGGTAACTACAGTTGGTTAGTAGTTGATAAGTGCTTGTCTCTTTTAAATGATCCATCAGTATTTGTTACTATACTTAAAGGCAATCACGAAGCTGAATTAATCTAGTATATTCGAGATGGACATCATGAGATATGGACCTCACAGTGTGGGTTAGCCACCTTAGATGATTTTGAACATCACAGTGTTGACCTTACAGAACTCTTACCTAAACTAGAACAATTACCACTTGTCTTTGAAACAGCATTTTTTATAGTGACTCACGCAGGTGTATCTGATACCCAATATCCTTATCAGGAGGATAATTGGGATGGTGTATTATGGAATAGAAATGAGTTGGTAAACTTAGACAAACTTCAGATTCACGGACATACTCCTTTACATCAATCCCTTCCTCAATATACAGAACAGAGTAATTCTTATAACATTGACACAGGTGCTTATTATGGCTATGGA
>JBOFGJ010000799.1:0-1280 GCA_051649065.1 Flavobacterium sp.
CGAAGAGTTATTTACTTACAGCATTGACAATGATGCAAAAGGATTTGAATAAGAATAAAATACTTGGTAAACAAGAGCTTTCAACGGCTCTGATGATGTTATATTATAATCTATCTGAGGTTGCTTATTATTTAGGTGATTATAAAGAGGCTTCCGAGTATGCCTCAATGGGGTTGACTTATGAAGTGTCTAGTACTCCTCCTATTATGTTAAATTTCTTAGAGAGTAATATAGCCAAATCTGATTTGATGCTTGCTGTAAAAGACAACAAAGAAATAGGAGCAAAAGAAAAGTCGTATATCAATAAACTAGAAAAAACATTTGAACATACTTTAGAAATCAATAATTATTTCGCGGCGAATGAAATGGCAATTAGTACAGCAGAGTTGTATTTTGCTATTCACGATAGCGTAAAGGCATTTGATTGGGCAGAAAAGTCATACCAAATATCAAAGGATAGAGATATCAAGGTAGCTCAGCGTAAAGCTTTGGAGTTTATAGTTACCCATAAAGTATATGAGAATAATGAGAAGGTCAAAGAAATAATAAAACTGACTCACGAGATTAATGAGATGGATTATGCTAGTCGAAATATATTTGCTCGTATAGCGTATGAGACAGATAAGATAGAGACTGAGAATGTAGAATTAAAGGAGGTGATTTTGATGCTGTTTATCACTAGTCTTTCTATTGTCCTAGCACTACTGCTAGGGGTATATGTCTACAGATTTAAGAATAAGAACAAAGAGATAAAATTGATTAAAGATCAGCAGGAAGCTAATAAGAGTATCTATCAGCTAATCTTAGAGAGGGGGATGATTGCCACTGAGGTCAAAACTGCTGTGCGCAATAAAATAGCGCGTGATATCCACGATGGTGTGGTTAATGGGATCTTTACTATTCGCTTTAACCTACAACAACTACAATCAGAAAACGAATCCCTTAAAAATACTTTGATTACTGAGCTTGTGCAATTAGAAAAAAGTACTAGGGATATTTCTCATTCGTTGATAGATAACGAACTGTTTAATGATACTAAATTCTTGAGTCTTATAGAAGAATTAGTAATGCTCCAAAAGAATCAGTGGAATACTAATTTTGTCTTGGAATATGATGAGGATGATTTAGACTTAGATAGTCTATCAGTCATAGAGAAGGTTGATGTTTATCTCATTATTAGAGAGGCTATTCACAATGTGAATAAATACTCACAAGCGACTCGTTGTGTTATTAGCTTTATGGCAGAGAATGAGAGTGTCACAATTAAGATTAAGGATAAT
>JBOFGJ010000800.1:0-1826 GCA_051649065.1 Flavobacterium sp.
CATCTTTACCTTTTCGTTTAAAAAAGTTAATTGTATTACTTAATGAGAAGTTGTGTTTATCACCTAATTTATAATTAACAATAGTATTTATCATACCATTATTGTTTTTGTACTTATACATAGTACGATTTCTTTCGCCTCCCTTTTTACTATACATCTCTTCAAAATCAACGTAATCACCTAACCAATTGTATCTTCTATAGACTGTATCGATTACTTGATCACTTCCTAAGTTGTAATTAGCATTGATATTAACATCTAATCCTTCAGTAAATAAATTATTCTTTTTATAAACAAAAGTTGGCATAACGATATCTCCTCTCTGATGTAGATTACCATACACCGCTTCCATTCTAGCACCTGTCTGAATCTCTTTATAACTTTGTCCAAGATTAATACCAAACGCTATACGATCTGCAAAAGACTTATTTACAAACCCTATTTGTCCTATAAAATTCTCATTATGGTATTTATCGTGGAAACGCTTTACTTTTATATTCTGCCCTATTATTTTTCCGCTAGTTATATCATTTACATTGACACGTACTTTGTAGTCATTATCAGAGTAATTTTGATATGCATTTAATTGCGTAAAGAAACCTGACTTTTTATCTACAAATACAAAGTTCACGTTCGTACGATGCGTATTAAACGAACCATACGAATAAGACATATCTAACGAAGTCTTATCATAGGTATTCGTGATAATGTTTATCGCTCCCCCTAATGCATCTGACCCTAACCCTACAGGTACTACCCCTTTATAGATTTCAATGCGATTAGCTAGGTTAATCGGAATATTATTCATCTGAAAAGAAGAACCAAAATTATCCATCGGTATCCCATCAATAAAGAATTTAATCTGATTACCGCTATATCCATTTAGAGAAATATTCATTGCTGAACCTACTCCTCCATCTTGCCTAACGCGCACACCACTAGTTTTATCTAGTGCTTGACCTATATCAAGAGCTCTATTATGTAGTTTAACAGCATCTACCACTGCTACATTATATGCTTTCTCTTTAACTAACTGTACTTTACTCTTCGCCTGAATATTAATCTCTGACAAATTATAGTTATCAGACTTCAGCATAATATTAAATGTCTTATCCCCAGTTAAAGTCACCTGCTGTGAGAAAAAAGCGTACCCGATATAGCTCACCTCTACAGTATATTGCTTATTTGATTGTAATTTAGGAATTATATACCTCCCATTTGAATCAGTCTGTCCAAACTTATTGTTCTCCTTTATTACTACAGTTGCTCCAATGATTGTCTCTCCTGAATTGTCTTTAACTACTCCTTGAAGATTGACTAATTCTTGTGCGTATCCTAGATGAATCGTACCCAAGAAGACAACTATAAAGTATTTTATAAAACTTCTCATGTGTATTATTATAATATTGATGTAAGAAAAAGACAACCTATTGCTTAGGTTGTCTTTGATCTGTTTTATAAACTTTAGTATTATTTTGAAGCTACTTTAGTAATAGCAGTAATAGTACCACCTTCTACTTTCACACCACGAGTAGCACTTGCTGTTTCAGCATCCATTTTATAGATATAACTTCCTTCTTTAGTAGTTATACCAACATAAACTGTCTTACCATCCATAGCAGAATAGTTCCCTTTATCAGCAAAGCCTAAATCTTTAATACCTGCTGGTAATCCTTCTACCCACTTGAATGTTTTGTTATATACATTAAGAGTTGCATAACGTACATCTCCCTCTTCTAATTTATTATTTTCAAGTCTAGCGATGAAGTTTCCTTTACCTGCATAGATAAAGTTATTCACGAAGTACCCATTAGTAGCCTTTTCTA
>JBOFGJ010000801.1:0-2264 GCA_051649065.1 Flavobacterium sp.
CGTTCATAGAATACTTCGAAAGGTTGGTATATGTTCTCTCTTGCCATTTATGTACTGTTTTTTGATTAAAATATACCTATTTGTAATCGGTATATCAGTTTATTTTTGTTCAAAAGTAATAAATATATGAAAGCATATGTGTTAAAAGAATTTGGTGGAGTGGATCAGCTTCAAATTCAAGATATTGATAAGCCTAAACTCGCTAGTAGTGAAGTGTTAGTAAAGGTAAAAGCATTAAGTGTTAATCCAGTAGATGCGATGACTAGAGCCGGTACGGTAGGAATGTCTAGAATAGTAGAACAGTTTGATCCTATTATTTTAGGATGGGACTTTTCGGGAGTGATAGAAGAAGTAGGAGAGTATGTTAGAGAGTTTAAAGTAGGAGATGCTGTCTTCGGTATGGTTAATTTTCCTGGACACGGTCAGGCTTATGCAGAGTATATTGCTGTACCTACTAAACATATCGCTTTAAAACCAGGTAATATTACTTATGAGGAAGCTGCCGCTTCAACATTGGCTGCATTAACAGCATGGCAGGCTTTTAATAGCTATGGTAAATTACGACCTAATGATCGTGTACTGATACATGCCGCTGCAGGTGGAGTTGGACATTATGCTGTACTAATGGCAAAGTATTTAGGTGCATATGTAATAGGTACATCATCTTCAAAAAACAAAGAGTTTGTATTGAGTCTAGGAGCAGATGAGCATATAGATTATCGCTCTGTATCATTTGAAGAAGTATTAGAGAATATTGATTTTGTATTGGATGCTATTGGTGGAGATACTTTACAAAGATCTGTGAAGGTATTAAAGGAGTTCGGTACTTTAGTTGTTTTACCTTCTGGATATACAGAAGAGGATGAAAGGGTGTTTCTAGCAAAAAAACTTCATGGGAGTTGCTTTATGAGTGTGTATTCTAGTGGTTCGGATATGAAAATCATCGCTAATCTTTTAGAAAAGGGGATTGTTAAACCCCATATTAGTCAGGTTTTTGCTTTTGAAGATATGAAAAAAGCACATTTACAGTTAGAAAGTGGCAATACAATAGGTAGGGTAGTTGTGTGTATTTCTTAAATAAAATATAATAATCAAATAATTAAAGGTATTATAATATTTAATTATAGTGTCTTTTTTGTATTTAATGTATTGGTTTAAATGCTAATATTTGTTATTTATGTTGTGATAGTTTTGTATTTTTGTATTTATTAGTAAATAATTGTTAATTTTTTTATATTTGGTTTAACGAAAATAATATGTTTGTACTAGTTAACTAATCAAATAACCTTTCAGTATAATATGAAAAAAATTATCTTACTAATGTTTCTAGGAGCATTGTCATTCTCTTGTAGCAATGACGATGGTGGTAAGAAAGATAAACCAGCACCTAAACCTGATTATGAACCTAAGATTTTAGTACCATTCCAAGAGCGTGGCTTATGGGGATTTAGAGATCCTCAGGCTAACGTAGTAGTGGTAGTTCCTCAATATGAGGAAGTAAAGGATTTCGATAGTCATAAGATTGCACGAGTAAAGAAAACCAAACTTTGGGGATTAATCAATATGCTAGGTAAGACTGTTATTGATCCAACGTATAATAATATAGAAGACTTTAGTGGTGAGGGATACGCTACTGTAGTTAAGTTAGAGAAGAGCGGTGTTATTAATACTAAAGGAGAGGAGAATGTAGAACCTATATTTGATAAGGTATTTGGATACTATGACAAACAATATGTAAAAGTACAATCTGAAAATAAGTTTGGAATTATAGATAAAGACTGGAAGCTGGTAATCAAGCCTAAGTATGATCTAATAGAAGAATCTAAGGATGAGAAGGAAGCTACTTATAAGATAGTACTAGATAGTAAATGGGGATTATTAAATAAAAATTGGCAAGAAGTTATATCTCCACGTTTTGACTATGACTTTAAAATATTTGAGTTTGATAAGTCAGGAGTTGCAAAATTAAAAGTGGGAGAGAAGTGGGGATTCATAGATAAGAATTATAAAGTGGTAGTAGAACCGATCTATGATGAGATTAAAGACTTTGATGAACAAAATTTTGCACGTATTAAAGTAGGTGATAAATGGGGGATATTAGGAAGAGACTATAAAGTCTTGTTAGAACCAATCTATGATGATATTACTGTATTTAATGAAGAAGGATTTGCTCGAGTACGAAAAGATAAGAAGTGGGGAGTAATCAATAAAGAATGGAAAGTAGTACTACCTACTGAATATGATAATATAGGAGAGTTACTATC
>JBOFGJ010000802.1:0-1430 GCA_051649065.1 Flavobacterium sp.
CAGAGAATAAGGAGTGAATGAGAAAGGAAAAAAGATAGACACATAATGCAATTCCGTATATCATGCCTTCTTAGTACACAATAGTAGGGGCGTAATACTTTACGCCCTATCCAGTATATCATGTCTGTTTTTTAAAATATAAAAGCACAGAATACATTCTACGTTATCTTTGATTTAGTATATCAATGTAGAGACGGATTATTATCCGTGTCACGCAATACAGATCCACCAACAACTTCTATGGTTATTGTCACCTTGACGTCAGGAAAGGTCGCATCCTATATGGATATACAGTATGGAGTTACGAGTGCGATCTCTCCTTCGTCGAGATGACAATCTTTACGGATATTGATTGTTTCTGTGTGTTTTCTTAGTACACAATGATAGGGGTGTAACACTTTACGCCCTATCCTGAATATCATGTCCTGTCATTACAAAAAAACGAAATCACAAAATCACGAAAAAACAAATCCCATAATTACTTAGTTACTTCATCTATCAGATAGAAGATAGACTTAAAGTTTACTCCTCCATATTCCGTCAGCCCTATTTCGCAAGTACGACTAGTAGAGAAAGCATCCTTAGTACCAGTAGGTATCTGTTCTTTCAGATGTCTATTTCCATGTTTGTTTAACTCTGGGAAAGTGAATCCTCTATCTCCAGCAAAACCACAACAGTTACTATCTATATAATTAACTTTTTCGGCACATAGTTTAGTCAATTCTAATAATTTCCCTTCTAAGCCAACTTTTTTAACCGAACAAACAGGGAATACACTAATTTCTTTTCGTGGATTCTTAACAGGTAACAAAGGCATCACAAAGTCTAACATAAACTCTATAGGGTCATACATCTTTAGTTTACCTCCTTGATGAGCTTCGTGAAAGGTATAGAAGCAAGGGCTCATATCAAATAAGACCGGGTACTTACCATCTTCAGTAGCTTTTAGTAAAGCAAGCTCTAATTCAGAAGATTTAGTATGCCCTTCTTCTTTTAAACCTTTACTGCTAAATGGCATTCCACAGCACATATTATTTACATTCTCAGGATAGATGATTGTAAATCCAGCACGTTTAAGTAGTTCTACTGTTTTAGCCGTTAAGTCAATATCTGATTTAGTATAATCATTTGATTTACCCATTGTTCTATTAATACAAGAAGGGAAGTACACTACTTTTCTCTCTTGTCCAGCATTGATGACTAAGTCCGTTATTTTATGTTTATTGCCCTTAGGCATTGCTACATTCCATTGAGGTATTTTATTACCTGATATTTTGCGCATACCGCTTGACATAGTCGTCATAATCTTGTTGCCAAGGATATTTTGGAACACTCCAACCGTATTAAGAGCAGTACGTCCCATAGATGTCACTCGCTCCATATTTTCGACGAAGTATTCTGCGTTCTTTCTATCCTTCTCAGTGATAGCG
>JBOFGJ010000803.1:0-2083 GCA_051649065.1 Flavobacterium sp.
AATGTGTTTTTTTGTATTCTTTTTTTTATATTTTTGACAATGCTAAAATAATCTTAAAAAGATGTTTATGAAATTAAAACTTTACTTAACGTTTTCTATGCTTGTGTTAACAAGTGTAGTTTTTGCTCAAGCAAAAAAGACAATTACTGGAAGTGTTAAAGACACTGAAGGTATACCGCTATTAGGAGCGACCATTGTTCTAGAGGGAACAGAGTTTGGAACTAGTGCGGATGATAATGGTATTTTCACTATTCAAGCAAGTGAAGGTGATGTACTAGTTATATCTTATGTGTTTTTCGAAACACAAAAAATTAGAATCACATCTAATACACATTATAACATCAAACTTAAAGAAGATGGTCAAGTGTTAGACGATGTGGTAGTGGTAGCATATGGTACTGCAACAAAAGAATCTGTAACTGGTGCAATTGCAGTTGTAGAAAGCAAAGATATCACGAAAAGACCTGCAACTAATGCGTTAGGTGCGTTAGAGGGTGCTGCTCCTGGTATCCGTGTAAATAATACATCTGGACAGCCTGGTTCTGAGCCAAGTATTCGTATTAGAGGTTTTTCTTCATTAACTTCAAATAGCCCATTAATTGTTGTAGATGGTGTGGCTTTTGGAGGGAATATTTCAGATATAAACCCTAATGATATTGAAAGTATGTCGGTGCTTAAGGATGCTTCTGCTTCTACTTTATATGGTAATAGAGCGTCTAATGGTGTTGTCTTAATCACAACTAAAAAAGCATCAAAAGGGAAAGGTTTCTTTGGGGTTAGCATGAAGCAAGGTCTATTTACACGTGGAATAAAAGAGTACGAGACTTTAGGTGCAAACGATTTTATGGAAACGATGTGGACTGGTTATAGAAATAACTTAATTAGTGATAAAATAAATTATCAGCAAGCAAGTGCTTTAGCTAGTCAAAAACTAGTTAGTGATATACTACTTACAAATATTTATAACTTACCAGGTAACCAGTTGTTTAATGAGAATGGTAAATTAAGCCCAAATGCATCTATTCTACCTGGATACGCTAGTGATTTAGATTGGTATAAACCTATTGAGAGAACAGGTATGTACCAAGATATCAATATGAATGGAAGAGTAGCTAATGAAAAAGGAGGAGCTTATTTTTCTGGGGGATTTTTGAATAATGAAGGATACTTTAAAGGTAGTGATTTTAAGAGGTTTACTGGTCGTGTTAATGCTGATTATAAAGTAAATGATGCAATTAAAGTAGGAACGAATATCGCAGCATCTCATCAGATGTCTAATGGGTTAAATGCAACTACTGATAATACAGGGTCTTATACAAATCCATTTATGTATGCTCGTAGTATAGCTCCAATCTATCCTATACATTTACATGATGCTAGGACGGGAGAATATATATATGATGAGAATGGTAGAAAAATATATGATCCAGGAGATAGTACCCGTAAACAATACGCTGGAAGACACGTAATATGGGAGAATGAACTTAACAGTATAGAATCTATCCGTAATACAGTAAATGGACAGTTTTTCGCTGATTTTAAGTTCTTGGAAGATTTTACGTTCAGTGTTAAAGGTGATTTAAGTGTTCGTAATGATGAAACAAGAAAATATGATAATGCTATTATTGGTGATGGAAAAGGAAATAGTGGACGTTCTAGACGTGATATTTATAGATATAAAACATATTCTGCTCAACAATTATTAAACTGGAATAGAAGCTTTGGGAATCATAATGTAGATGTACTATTAGGTCATGAAAATTATAATAATGATTATAGTTATTTGTATGGATTAAAGACAGGGCAAACTTTTCCTGATATTCCTGAATGGGTTAACTTTAGTGACGTAAGCAGCTTGACCGATTATACAGTGAAGTATAGAACGGAGGGATACTTCTCTAGAGCGAAGTATAACTATAACAATAAATATTTTGTAGAAGGGTCATTCCGTAGAGATGGATCGTCTAAATTCCATAAAGATTCAAGATGGGGTAACTTCTGGTCTGTAGGAGGTAGCTGGATTGTATCAGCAGAAGATTTCTTTAAAGTTAAGCAAATTGATTACTTAAAATTAAGAGCATCT
>JBOFGJ010000804.1:0-6694 GCA_051649065.1 Flavobacterium sp.
AAGGTATGATCTAAGGCTTCCCCTCTAAGATTAGCAGCTTCCACAAAGATCTTTAGGTTCTCTAAAACTTGCTCTTGTCCCGCAAAATCATCAAATGACAGGGGACGCAATTTCTTCTCAACATCTATTTCTTCAGAAGAAAAGTGCTTATTCGTTGGGTTTAAATTCTCATTCATAGTACAAATATAATCCAAATATTAAACCCAAAATACGCCACAGACATATAAACGAAAAGTAATTACATAAGACAGGTCACAATTAGCGATAAAAGCATACTATAGAATGGTATTATCGCTAATAAAGAAATATAAACCCAGACTAGAATTACTTTGTAGTATTTACCTAATGGAGATTCTGGGTTAAAACCATTACTAACAAAAAAAGTCATCCTTGCGGATGACTTTTATATTTCGAATAAAATATTCTATTAATGATGTAATTGCTCTTCACCTTCAACGTAAGGCATATTCTGAGGAGCAAAGTCGTCTGGTAATCCAGGTTTACTATAGTCGTAAGGCCATCTGTAAACAACTGGTAATTCTCCAGGCCAGTTACCATGAATGTGTTCTACTGGTGTAGTCCACTCAAGAGAGTTACTTCTCCATGGGTTTTGTGTTGCTTTCTTACCATAGAAAATACTGTAGAAGAAGTTCCATAAGAACACTAATTGGAACGCTGCTCCAACTAAAGCAAATACAGTAATCAATACGTTTACGTCATAGAATTCATCAAATAACGGGAATGCCGTATTAGAATAGTAACGACGAGGTAAACCAGCTAATCCGATGAAGTGCATTGGAAAGAATACTCCGTAAGCACAAACTGCAGTTACCCAGAAGTGGATATAACCTAAGTTTTTGTTCATCATACGTCCAAACATTTTAGGGAACCAGTGGTAAATACCTGCGAACATTCCGTAAAGAGCAGAAATACCCATTACTAAGTGGAAGTGAGCAATAACGAAATAAGTATCGTGTACGTTGATATCTAATGTTGAATCTCCTAAAATAATCCCTGTTAAACCACCTGTGATAAACGTAGATACGAATCCGATACAGAATAACATCGATGGGTTCATTTGGATGTTACCACTCCAAATTGTAGTTATATAGTTGAACGCTTTTACTGCTGATGGAATTGCAATTAACAACGTAGTAAATGTAAATACAGATCCTAAGAATGGGTTCATACCAGATACGAACATATGGTGTCCCCAAACGATTGTTGATAAGAAAGCAATACCTAAGATAGAAGCGATCATCGCACGGTAACCAAAAATTGGTTTACGAGCGTTACAAGCAATTACTTCTGACGTAATACCCATTGCTGGTAAAATTACGATGTAAACCTCAGGGTGACCTAAGAACCAGAATAAGTGCTCATATAATACAGGTGATCCACCTTGGTAATGTAATACCTCTCCAGCTAAATAAATATCAGATAAGAAGAATGAAGTTCCAAAACTTCTATCAAATAATAATAATAAAGCTGCTGATAATAATACTGGGAATGATACGATACCAATAATAGCAGTAGTAAATAAAGCCCACACTGTTAATGGTAATCTTGTCATTGACATCCCTTTTGTTCTTAAGTTAATTACTGTAGCAACGTAATTTAAAGATCCCATTAAAGAAGATGCAATAAAGATTGCCATAGAGATTAACCATAATGTCATACCCATTCCTGATCCAGGAATTGCTTTTGGCAATGCACTTAATGGAGGATATACAGTCCATCCAGAAGATGCTGGCCCTCCTTCTACGAATAATGAAATGATCATTATTACTGCAGAGATGAAGAATAACCAGTAAGACAACATGTTTAAGAATCCTGAAGCCATATCACGTGCTCCAATCTGCAATGGAATAAGTAAGTTCGAGAACGTACCACTTAAACCAGCAGTTAAAACGAAGAATACCATAATAGTACCATGCATGGTAACTAACGCTAGGTATGCATCATTTTTCATAACTCCGTCTGGAGCCATTTTATCACCTAATAACCATTTGAATACTGTAAAAGATTCTTCTGGCCAAGCGATTTGCATTCTAAATAAAAGAGACATTACAATCCCTATGATTCCCATAATAATACCTGTAATCAAGTATTGCTTAGCAATCATTTTGTGGTCTAAACTAAACACATATTTAGTAAAGAAGTTCCCTTTATCGTGATGATCATGATCATGTGAATGATCGTGATTGTTTTCGTGTCCTTCTACTGACATAGTATAGATTGTTTTTAATATGTGAGTTTTATTTTACTACTTGAGCGATAGCTTCTGTTTGTGCTTCATCAGTCACTACAGGAGCCTCTTCTACAGCAGGAGCAGGTTCATTACTTGCTTTTTCAGCAGCAACTTGCTCTTTTAATGTAGGAAGTCCTTTTAACCAAGCGTTAAATTCTTCAGGAGTTTCTACTACCACTTTCATCTGCATGTTATAGTGTGATGCTCCACAGATCTTGTTACATAACATTAAATAATCAAATGTATATGGATCTAAAGCTTCCTCTCCTTTTTTAATTAACTCTTGACTTCTTTCAGCTCTAAGAGCGTTAATATTACCCACTTTTTTAACAATAGCCTCACGAGTTCTCATTTCCTCTGTCGTAACAGTTGGAACGAAAGCAAACTGAGTAACCATACCAGGAACACAGTTCATCTGCGCTCTAAAGTGAGGTAAGTAAGCTGAGTGAAGAACGTCTTGTGAACGGAACTTCAATACCACTTTTTTACCAACAGGTAAATGTAATTCTTTAGCCATCGTATCGTCAGCAGCATTAGGGTCAGACATATCTACACCAACTAAATTAACACCTTCGATAAAACGTACGTTTGCTTTTCCTAATGTATTATCTGTACCTGAGTAACGAACATCCCATCCAAATTGTTTAGCATAAACTTCAACAATAAGAACGTCTTCTTCCTCATCAACAAACATAATATCATTCCAAGCAAATAATCCATAAAGAATCAAACCTGATAATGTAATTACAGGGATAATTGTCCAAAGTGCTTCTAACTTATCATTATCTGAAAAGAAACGAGCTTTTCTACCTTTTAATCCACGACCTTGAAATGCAAAGTAGTGAAGTAAAAACTGTGTAAAAATTTGAACAACTCCGATTAACCCCATCGAGATCCACATTAAATTGTCAACCTCTTTTCCGTGCTCTGACGCAGGGTTATCCATCAAAGGAAAACTTCCATACTCTACTAAACAGAAGATAGTAAAGATATAAATGAATCCTAAGAAAGCGAAAGTTAAATAACCATTGATGTTATTATCCTTCTCATTAGCGATCTCTGTAGAAATATCATCAGGAGCAGATCCAACTTGTGTTAAGTCAAAAATCTTTGTTAATTGCCATACAGCAACACCCAACAATACAACCGCAGCTAATATTAATAAACTTGTCATTTGTTTATTTTTAAATATTAATAGTGAAAATGTTTACTCTCTTCGATCAATGGGTTGTTTTTAGCTAACAATGGTGCTTTAGCAATCGAGCTAAATCCTACATAGATAAATAAACCTATGAAGAACATAAACGATGCTATCTCAGAAACACCAATAAACCAAGAACCTCCAACTGTACCAGGAGCGATCATCATAAAAAAGTCAATATAGTGACCTACAATAATACATGATCCTGCCATAACTACGATCCAAGTTAAACGTTTGAAATCTGTATTGATCAATAATAGTAAAGGCAATAAGAAGTTCAATACTAACATTCCGAAGAATGGTAAGTTATACTCTTGAATTCTAAAGATGAAGTAAGTTACCTCCTCAGGAATATTAGAGTACCATTGTAACATGAATTGTGAGAACCAAAGATAAGTCCAGAATATACTTAATCCAAACATAAATTTAGCTAAATCGTGAATATGGCTTGTATTAACATATTCTAAGTATCCTTTGTTCTTTAAATAAAGAGTAACAAAAGCAATAGTTGTAATAGCTGTTACGAAGAAACTAGCGAATACATACCATCCGAATAATGTACTATACCAGTGAGTATCAATTGACATAATCCAGTCCCATGACGCCATAGACTCAGTAACGATGAAGAATACTAAGAAAGCAGCAGAACCTTTAAATATCTTTTTGTAGTATGATTGATCACCTGTAGCATCTAAAGCTAAAGATTGTTTACGAACATACATTCTGTAGAAGTTCCATCCAGCTAAGTAAATAACTGCTCTAATCAAGAAGAAAGGTACATTTAAGTATCCTGATTTTCCAGCGATTAGATGATCTGCTTCTACCACTGCAGGGTCAGACCAAATAAACAAGTGATTACCTCCCATTACTGATACTACTAAAATCACAAAGAAAATAATAGAACCTGGTAATACATAAGCAGATAATCCTTCCATAACTCTAAATAATACTGGAGACCATCCAGCACTTGCTGCGTTGTTAATCGCGTAGAATACAAGTATACCTACTGCAACTAACATAACAAAAATACAAGCTATGTATAAAGCAGTCCATGGTTTGTTTTTTAACTGTCCATAGACGTGCTCTGCATGATGATCATGGTCAGCTGAATCTGAAACAGAATGATCTGCAGCAGATACGTGATGCTCACCACCATCATGATGAGCTTGCTCAGTTAAGATCTGCTTTACTTCAGCAAGATCTTTTGGCGCAGTTAAAAACCCATATGCAATCCCCATAAGCCCTAAAGCCATAAGGACGATTGCAAAAGTTTTTAAATTTTTTGAAAATGTGTACATATCTAAACTTTCAAATAAGTTTTACAATTTATTATTCTGATTTCAATTTTAAAACGTAATCTGTTACTAACCAACGCTCGTGTTGAGTTAATTGATTAGCGTGAGATCCCATCGCATTCAAACCATAAGTAATTACGTGATAAATTCCTCCTTCTGTAAGTTCTCTCTCTTTATAGTTAGGAACCCCTAAGAATTTCTCTTTTTTCACTAAGTTACCTTTTCCGTCTCCAGCATCTCCATGACATACTGAGCAGTAAATTGTATACAACGTTTTACCTTTTTCTAAATCTTTCTCTTCAGCAGATAACGGAGACTTTAAATTTAATTTAGCCTCTGCTAAACCTTCAGGAGTATTTGCATACTCTTCAGGCGAAAATCCACGTGGTACAGATCCTTCAGCAGGTAATTGTCCTTCCTTACCATTCTTAAATACTGTAGTAGGAACTTCAGAATATGTTTCATAAGCTGAAGATTCATACATATTAGCCATGAACTGATAATTTGGACGTTCTTTATTAAAACAAGAAGTAGTCAAAACTGATACCCCTACTAAAGCTACTATTTTATATATCGTTTTCATTCTACAATTGCTTTTCAATTACTTTAACTTCAACTGCACCTGTTTTCTTGAAGAACTCTATAGCTGACTCTTCATCAGTATTTAAAGCTACTTCCATCAAAAAGTGATCATCTGTAGTTCTCACGTCTGGATTCTCAGCTTCTTTGAAAGGCCATAATTTACTTCTCATAAAGAATGTAAGAACCATTAAGTGAGCTGCAAACAATACTGTCATCTCGAACATAATTGGAACGAAAGATGGCATATTTTGAATGAAGCTAAAACTTGGTTTTCCTCCGATATCCTGTGGCCAGTCAACAATCATAATATAATACATCATAAATGTACCAAAAGAAAGTCCAATCAAACCATAGATAAATGCACAAACTGCAAGTCTTGTTGGTTTTAACCCCATCGCTTTATCTAGTCCGTGAACTGGGAATGGAGTATAAATTTCTTCAATATGATGATGAGCATCTCGTGTTTCTTTTACAGCATGTAACAACACATCATCATCGTTGTATAGTGCGTGAATTACTTTATTACTCATAATATATTAATGATTTAAAGATTGATGATTCTCTTTGCTGTCTCTTTCTTTCTTGTAAAACTCTCCTGAAGATTTCAAGATAGTTTTTACCTCTGCTTGTGCGATTACAGGGAAACTTCTAGAGTATAAAAGGAATAATACAAAGAAGAATCCAATAGTACCGATATAAATACCTGCATCTACAAAAGTAGGTTGGAACATAGTCCATGATGACGGTAAGTAATCACGGTGTAATGACGTAACGATAATTACGAAACGCTCAAACCACATACCGATATTTACAACGATAGAAATAACGAATGAAGCTAAGATGTTTGTTCTAATTTTCTTGAACCACATTACCTGTGGAGAAATTACGTTACAAGTCATCATTAACCAATATGACCACCAGTAAGGTCCTGTTGCACGGTTTAAGAATGCGTATTGTTCATACTCTACTCCTGAATACCAAGCAACCCATAACTCAGTGATATAAGCTACACCAACGATAGAACCTGTAATCATAACTACAATGTTCATTAACTCGATGTGTTGTACCGTAATATAATCTTCTAAGTTAGAAACTTTTCTCATAATGATAAGCAACGTGTTAACCATTGCGAATCCAGAGAAGATAGCTCCTGCTACGAAGTATGGAGGTAAGATAGTAGTGTGCCATCCAGGAATAACTGAAGTAGCAAAGTCAAAAGATACAATCGTGTGTACAGAAAGTACAAGAGGTGTAGCTAAACCAGCTAATACTAATGAAACTTCCTCAAAACGTTGCCAGTCTTTTGCACGTCCTGACCAACCAAATGATAAAATTGAATATACTCTTTTTGTAAATGGCGTAATA
>JBOFGJ010000805.1:0-6469 GCA_051649065.1 Flavobacterium sp.
TATACTTAACAATTTGTATATAATTAAAAAGGATGAAAATGAGACAACTTAAATTAATAGGTTTATTATTCGCAGTCTTTTACTCTATGAATATGTATGCGCAAATTGAAGAAGGGACATACAAATACGCTGATAGTAAGCCTATAAATGGAAAGCTGAAATGCTTTTATGTGAATAAACAATTAGCAGAAGAAGCAACCTTAGTCAATGGTAAAAAAGAAGGTATTAACAAAGCTTACTATAGTGATGGGAAGCTAAAAAAAGAATGCACCTTTAAAGACAATAAATTAAACGGATCTTTCAAGGAATACTATCCTAATGGCAAAGTAAACTACTCCGCTATGTATATTAATGGAGCTAGAGAAGGCTTAGTCCAGACTTACTCAGATATTGGACAATTAGAAGATGAATACAATTATAAAAATGGCTTGCTAAATGGCATTTCTAAAGACTACTTAGATGGGAAACTTCTTCAAAAATCAACATATATACAGGGCAAACTTGATGGAGAGTTTTTTTACTATCACCCTAATGGCAAAGTGAAGATTAAAACACTTTATAAACAAGATAAAAAAGAAGGTCCTGAGAAGATATATGCTGCAGCAGGAACTTTACTAGAAGATAATAACTATCTAGATAACAAGAGAAGTGGTTTAAGAAAAATCACGGATACTAAAGGCAATCCTGTTAGAGAAATGAACTATATCAATGGATTTTTAGACGGAGAATATAGACAATATGTAGCTGCTGATTTGTATATCAGAAGGATGTTTAAAAATGGATATGAAGTAGATAGGGTTACTCTCCACAATGCAAAAGGCAAACTGGTAGATCAATCAGATGTCATTTATAAAAGTGTCTATGAACCCTTAGTAATTAAAGCAATGCAAACCTTTAATCCTGATGACGATGAAGAATAAAGCTGCTTTTTTAATTTCATGTGTACTTACTTGCATGATAACTAGTGTGTATAGTCAAGAGGAATCAGTGGTATATCAACTAGATGGAAAACCTCTTAATGGCAAAATACAAAGATATAATGACTATGATATAAAAGTTGAAGATGTCACGTATGAAGACGGAATGCGTACAGGGATAAGAAAAACCTACTATCGCAATGGAGTGTTATTTTCTGAAGGTAAATATGTGCTAGGCAAACTAGAAGGAGACTACAAAACCTATTATGAAAATGGTAAAATTAAAGGAATATACTCTTACAAAGAGGGATTAAAAGAGGGACTAAGTAAATTCTATGACGATTCTGGGAAGATAGAATACGAGACATTATTCAAAAGCGACAAGAAAGAATTAAATAACCGTTTTTATGATAATGGTAAGATAAAGTACACTACAACCTATGTTGATGGTATTCAGGCAATAGAAGACAAGTTTACTCCTAAAGGAAAACTTGACCAAAGAAGCTACTATAAAAATGACAAAATAGTTAAAATAGAATACTATAAAAATGGTAAGTTAATACATGGTTTAGACCTTGACTAGCTTGCTTTAAGCTCATAAATAGAAACAAAATGTAAAATAAGAATAGAGTATCTGCACACCTCTATTCTTATTTCTTTCATTAAATAATACAAGGTTTTCTTAACTTTTTGGAAAATAAATCAGAGTATTCTAAATTTGCAGTATTAAACGTACTTGAAATAATCGAGACACAATGTGCTTATCAACGATTAAATAATAGAATAACCCTACCTTCCTTTCTATAAAAGGGTTATTTCTCTCCCTATTTCTTCAAAAACTTAGCTATTAAAAGAAGAAATCATATCGTTGATTTAAATAATCAAAATTAAAATATTATTAAAAATAGGATTAAACAGTTAGTAATTCGTACATTTAAGGATAATTACCAATCCTATTTTAGGAAACATAATGAATTAGAAAATGGCAAAAAACCTTAAACATAAGAAGAGCAAATCATTTGATTTTGCTCCAAAAATATTAAAGTTCTTATCTAAGAACACAACCAAATCTTATAATTATAAGCAGATAGCTGGTCAGTTAGGAGTAAATGATACGCAAGGTAGAAATGAGATTATCAAAGAGATCAAACACCTTATCGCTAAAGGAAAAATAGAAGAGATAGAAACTGGTAAATACCGCTTTATCCCTACAGCTAATTATGTAGAGGGTCGTATCGATATGACTGCTCGTAAGACAGCTTACTTAGTAGTAGAAGGAGTAGAAGAGGATGTATTTATCCCAACGAATAACTTAAACAAAGCACTTGATGGTGACTTAGTTAAAGCTTATATCTATAACAAACGCAAAGGTAAAAAACCTGAAGGTGAAGTAGTAGAGGTCATCGAAAGATACAAGAATCAGTTCGTGGGTGTTATCGAAATTCAAAAGAACTTCGCTTTCGTTTCTACATCAGATGCTAAGATGTACACAGATATCTTCATCCCTAAAGAGAAAGTTGGAGATGCACGTGATGGAGATGTAGTGGTGGTCGAGTTAGAAGACTGGCCAGAGAAAGCAGATAGCCCATTCGGTAAAGTGATGAAAGTTCTAGGTAAACAAGGTGAACACGATACTGAGATACACGCTATCTTAGCAGAGTATGGATTAACAGCCGAATTTCCTAAAGAAGTAGATGATTTCGCTAACAAAATAGATACATCTATCAATGATGAAGAAGTAGCTAAGCGTAGAGATATGCGTGATGTACTTACTTTTACTATTGACCCTAAAGATGCAAAAGACTTTGATGACGCCTTATCATTTCAAGTATTAGAGAATGGTAACTACGAAATCGGTGTTCACATCGCTGACGTATCTCACTATGTACAAGAAGGAACTATCCTAGACGAGGAGGCATATAACAGAGCTACTTCAGTATATCTAGTAGATAGAACAGTACCTATGCTACCTGAAGTACTTTCTAACTTCGCTTGTTCGCTTAGACCTAATGAAGATAAGTTTACGTTCTCTGCTGTATTCGAACTAAATGATAAAGCTGAGATTAAAAACAAATGGTTCGGACGTACTGTTACGCACTCTGATCAACGTATGGCTTATGAAGAGGCACAGTACATCATAGACTCTAAGGATAGAGTAATACCTGCTGATATTTCGCTTACAGGTGAAGATCAGGAGATCAGTGAAGAAGTAGCAAATGCAGTACTTAAACTAGATGAACTCGCTAACATTATGCGTAAACAACGTATGAGTGAAGGAGCTATTTCATTTGATAAAGTAGAGGTGAAGTTTAACTTAAATGCAGAAGCAGAGCCGATCGGTGTGTTCTTTAAACAATCTAAAGAGGCAAACCACTTGATCGAAGAGTTTATGCTACTTGCAAATAGAAAGGTATCTGAATTTATTGGTAAACAGAAAAAGACTTTTGTATACCGTATTCACGATGAACCAGACCAAGAGAAGTTATTTGGTCTTCAAAATGTTATCTCTAAGTTTGGACATAATCTGAACTTTAAATCTAAAGCAAGTATCTCTAAATCTATCAATAAATTACTGAAAGACGTAGAGGGTAAAAAAGAACAAAACCTTGTAGATACTCTAGCAATTAGATGTATGAGTAAAGCGAGTTATTCTACGAATAATATCGGTCACTATGGATTAGCATTTGATTACTATTCACACTTTACATCACCTATACGTCGTTATCCTGACGTTATGGCTCATAGATTATTACAACACTATTTAGACAATGGTGCTAATGTGAATCCAGAGGTATATGAAGTAAAATGTTCTCACTGTTCTTCTAGAGAAAGCCTAGCTGCTAATGCTGAAAGAGACAGTATTAAATACATGCAAGTTAAATACATGTTAGACCAAAAGGATACAGAATTCTTAGGGGTTATATCAGGTGTTACAGAGTGGGGTATCTATGTAGAGATTGTAGAAAATAAATGTGAAGGTATGGTGCGTATTAGAGAGATTAAAGACGATTATTTCGTATTCGATGATAAACAATATGCATTAGTAGGACAGTCTACTAAAAAGATACTACAACTAGGTGATGAGGTTATTGTGACTGTAAAGAATGCAGACCTAGTCAAAAAACAATTAGATTTTAACTATATCAAAAAAGTAAACTAAGTATGAGAAAAACAGCTTTATTTATAGCTTTATTCTTGACAACAATGTCATTTGCTCAAACAACAAAAGTAATAGGAGATTATACAAAAGTAAGTGTATTTGATCAGATAGCAGTGACATTAATACCTGGGGAAGAAGGAAAAATCGAGATAGAAGGAAGTAAAGAAGAATACGTTAATGTGGTAAACAAGAATGGAATTCTAAAAGTAAAGAT
Source organism: Flavobacterium sp. (assembly GCA_051649065.1). Lineage (GTDB taxonomy): Bacteria > Bacteroidota > Bacteroidia > Flavobacteriales > Flavobacteriaceae > Flavobacterium. The sequence goes on from JBOFGJ010000805.1 coordinate 4,292, forward strand.
GAACTTTGTCAATAGCTTTCAAGGAGAGGATATTAAAGTAAAATTATACTATAAGAACTTAACTGAGATTGTAGCTGAACAAGGTGCGAGTATCAAAGGAGAAACAGCGATTAAAGCTAATTCTTTAATTGTAAATGCTAAGACTGGAGGAGTAATCAATGCTGAAATAGATGCTGAAAAGGTAATCGTTAAATCAAGTGCTGGATCTGTAGTAACATTAACTGGTAAAGCAACTGTACAAGATGTCTTAAATAGCTCTGGAGCTAAGGTTAAAAATAAAGATCTAAGTACGAATCAAGCTATCGTAACAGTAAATGCTGGTGGTATCGCTGAGGTAAAAGCAAGTGATTTAGTAGAAGCTAAAGTTAGAGCTGGTGGAGAAATTAGAATCTATGGAAACCCTAAAACAGTCAACGAAAAGAACGTTTTAGGAGGCGTAATCACAAAAGTAGAATAAGCAATAAACCTTTTTACTTAAAAAAATCGTATATTGCAATTTTAATACATAAATGCCAATTTTAGAATTGGCATTTTTTAATTATAAAGGATGTTTGATAATTTATTAACAGGTGTCACACTTGGATTCTTTCTAAGTTTTATGATAGGGCCTGTTTTTTTTATTCTTATTGAGACAAGTATAACTAGAGGCTTTAAAGCAGCTATTGCATTTGATATAGGTGTAATACTAGCTGATGCGGTATTCTTTGCTATAGCATTTTTCAGTAGTTTTAAACTAATCAATGCGATAAAGGATGACCCTGCGCTATTTCTTTTTGGAGGAATGATTATGTTAACTTACGGTATCATATCGTTTGTAAAACTGAAGAAAGTACAGGTACATACCTTACAGTTAGCACCACCAAACCTAAGACGTGAATACTTAAATCTCTTTGCTAAAGGATTCTTACTTAATTTTATTAATGTAGGAGTACTTGGTTTTTGGTTAGGTATTATCATCACATTAGGCCCTCAGATGGATATGGATCCTAATAAGATGTTTACCTTTTTTGGATTCACTATTTTAGCTTACTTCATTACTGACCTCTTTAAAATATTCTTAGCCAAGAAACTACGTGAGAAGTTAACCGCTAAAAACATCTTAAAGATTAAGAAGATCAGTAGTATAGTTATTATCGTATTCGGACTCGTAATTATGATTAAAGGAGTATTGCCTAAATCAACTGAAAATGGCATTAATCTACCACTTCCAAATATGGAGAAATCTAAATAAATTACACTTAATATAAACAACAAGAGCCTTAGTGATGAACTAAGGCTCTTGTTGTTTATATTGTTTTCTTGACTTTTAAGTAAAAAAAAAGGATAGTGAAATCACTATCCTTTAGTTTGAGGCTTCGAGCGGATTCGAACCGCTGTAGACGGTTTTGCAGACCGCTTCCTAGCCACTCGGACACAAAGCCTTGTCCTTTAATTGGATTGCAAACTTACAACTAATTTTGATATTTCAAAACCATTCGATGTACTTTTTTACAACAATTTGAACACTTTTTATCTAACTCCTTGCATTTCAACAGTTACATATTCTACATCACCACCCACAGGAGGATTAATTTTAGAAACTAAAACTGTTATTTCCTCAACCATTGTTATTTCAAGTAGTATTCTATCAATAATTCGTTGTGCTACGTGCTCTAATAATTTAGATCTGATAGCCATTTCTTCTTTTACGATAGTGTTTAAAGTAACATAGTCTATAGAGTAGTGAAGGTCATCTGTAGCTGCTGCCATCGTAAAATCACCTTTTGCAATTAAGTCTACGCGGTAGTCAGAACCTATTTTTGCCTCTTCATCCATACATCCATGAAAAGAAAAAGTTCTGATATTATTTAATTTAATTATTCCCATAACAGTTGTATTTGTATAATAAAGGCTAAAAGTACAAATAATTTGACTGCTTTATATGTATAATATGCTGAAAGACTATCAGCAATTGATTAGTTTTTTGATACCTTTGTAGTTATAATAATTATTTCCATGTCAACAAAAGAGAAATCATTAAACTTTATTGAGCAAATCATAGAAGAAGATATCAAGAATGGTTTGCCAACAGAAAAACTTCATTTCCGTTTTCCGCCTGAGCCTAATGGTTATTTACATTTAGGTCACGCGAGTTCTATTTGTTTAAACTTTGGATTAGGTATTAAATATAATGCGCCT
>JBOFGJ010000806.1:0-1183 GCA_051649065.1 Flavobacterium sp.
TTTTTTAATATCATTATTTTTTCTATGAATACGAAAAACGCTACAGACATTACACACCAAACCTGACATCATAGCTAAGCGAATGAGTTATAAGACTGACCATCGAAATAACCATTCTAGTTTTTTTTTACACCATTTAATTTATGTGTTTCTATTATCTGTCTATCGCAAATATACATTTTTTACATCTTTGTAAACTTACGTAGTTGTGAATGGATAAAAAGGTGCTCTGATCGTGAATCCCACCAGTGCAAAGTCACCGTTAAACTCCGTTCCCCATTTACAACTATAAGAATCTATTAATGCCTCAATTTCTGTCTATCATTCTCTATTTTCTGTTTAATTATTTCTTATTATTTTTTTGTCTCTCATTTTATTTAATTATGTATACTAACTGCGCCCACCGTCTGAGTTAAATAGTAGGACAAGGACGGTCGTAAAATTTTACTAACATTGAATGTCAGGCCACAGTTTTTACACTTAACAGAGATTCCTACATTGCGTACGCCTTCTCTTTTCTATCCATTAGCTAGATTCGAACTGGACTACCACGGGTACCCAGCTTCTAACACGACATATCAGCGGGATATGTTTTTCCGATTTCACAAACATCCGATGATTATACAAATACACCAACAAAGTTTTTCTTATTCAAAAATAAAGGTTCAGAACAAACTAACTTTACTCACAATTCCTTTCTCACAATAACAACCACCTCAACTCCTACTAACAAATAGAAGATTCAATTCTTCCAAACACAGAGGAAGTTAAAGTAATTAGCACATCATAATTAACAGAACTTTGAAATATAAAAGTTCTCTCAATCTTTCTACTCCCAGGAGAGGATGTAACAATAATTGCAACTGAAAAAAAAATTTTTTTTGTCTATTTTAAGATACTATCTTTTTATAAATATTCTCCGTAAAAATAATTCTTTTTTACTCCGATTATTCTTTGTACATTTTCGCAATTTTCTTTCCAAGCGTACAATTTCCTTTCATTGTAACGCGTTGCACAATCTAACTCGTTATTATTACTTTAAACATACAAATTAGTTCAAACTAATTATATCACAATGATAATTCCTAAAAAATGTTCAAGTGTCGATTGTGACATGTTCCAAACAAATAAAACTAGAGCATTAAGACTCCAACAAGCAAGAATTAATAAAGGATTACTCGAG
>JBOFGJ010000807.1:0-3037 GCA_051649065.1 Flavobacterium sp.
GTTTTGATATAATTAACAAGCATTTTGTATTAGAAAATACTTTGACAGCGTGTTTAGCAGAAGATGCATGTGGTATACCTGTATCTAAACCTAAAGTAGTATTGTCTTCGTTAAAAGAAACGTCTTGTTGTACTCCTCAAAGCGGTTGTTGTTCTGATGAGAAATAAGCGAATGAAGTTCTTAGATTGTTATTTTATTTTATTGATGTGGTTGCTTTTTATTTGATTTCTTACTTGATTTAATGTGCAAAGGTTTTATCTACCCTACTACTAATCCAATTTTACAGTACTTACTACACTTTATTTTATAATCAGTTTAATGTTCGTTTTTGGGGCTTCTGTAGTATATGAAATACAGATTAATAACTAGAGGTGATTTTAACCCAGAATCAGCATTAGCCAAATACTGCAAAGTATTTCTACTTCATATCTCTTTCATTTCTTCTAAAACCATACTACAGTATGCTTTTAGAAGAAATTCAGACCTATTTTGTATAATTACTTTTCGTTTATATGTCTATCGCTTAATCTGGGTTCAACTTGGATTGCGAAAGATTGCAATTGCTATATTTTTTACTGAACAGTTAGGCTATTATACTAATGACATTAGTCTCTTGTAAAATACTGTATTTGGAGATGTTAAGTATTAGTAGAATTACTTATTTTTAGTGCTTTAAAACTAACGTAAGAATTAGGATGATGGATGTAGAGCACAATTATATAGATGTGAATAAGGAAACTTGGAATGAGAAGGTAGAGATACACGTAGATTCTGAGTTTTATAATATGAAAGACTTCTTAGCAGGGGAGACGTCTCTAAACGAGATAGAGTTGAATCTGTTAGGGGATGTTAAAGGGAAGAAGATTTTGCACTTGCAGTGTCATTTTGGACAAGATACTATTTCTTTAGCTAGAATGGGAGCTGAGGTAACAGGTGTTGATTTGTCTGATAAGGCGATTGCTAAAGGACAAGAAGTCGCTAAGCAGTTAGGAGTAGATGTGCGTTTTATCTGTAGTGATGTGTATCAACTTCCAGAGGTATTAAAGGAGCAGTTTGATATCGTGTACACCAGCTATGGTGTGATCGGATGGCTTCCTGATATGAATAAATGGGCTGCTGTAGTAGCTAAGTTTGTCAAGCCAAGCGGGAAGTTTGTTTTTGTAGAGTTTCATCCTTTGATTTGGATGTATGATTATGACTTTACAAAGATAGAATATTCTTATTTTAATGTAGAGGCTATCGTAGAGACAGAGAGTGGTACTTATGCGGATAAAGGTTCGACAGTAGAGTTAAGTACGGTGAATTGGAATCACAGTATCGCTGATGTAGTGCAGGGAATAGTTAATAATGGATTAGTGATTAATACGTTCGAGGAACATAATTATTCGCCTTATCCATGTTTTAATCATGTAGTAGAGATAGCACCTAAGAAGTATCAGATAGCACCGTTCGGAGATAAAGCACCTTTAGTATATGCTATCGTAGCTAAGCAAGGATTATAAATCTGCGTTAATAAAATAACGAGTAATTCTCAAACTCTCATTACTGATTACTATTCACTGATTACTTAAAAATGAAAATACCGCCATTTTATATATTTACAGGAGGACCAGGTAGTGGAAAGACAACGCTTCTCAATGCCTTACAGACAAAGGGATATACTGTAATGGCTGAGGTAGGTAGGGCAATTATTCAACGTGAACAAGCAAAGGATAGTGATGTGTTGCCTTGGGCGAATAGACAGTTGTTTTATGAAGCTATGCTGGCGCAGTCTATAGCTGATTATAGAGAGTGTACTACAGATACAGTAGTGCTGTGGGATCGTGGGATAATTGATAGTATAGGGTATGCTGTGCTAGAAGAGCTAGATGTGAGTGAAGAACAGTGTCAGCTAGCCTCCAGTCTCCACTATATGCTTACTGTGTTTATTCTTCCTCCATGGGAAGAGATTTATACCCAGGATAAAGAGCGCAAACAAGGTATAACCCTAGCGATTAATACTTACGATGTAATGAAAAGGACATATCAAGAATATGGTTATAGGGTAGTAGAAGTGCCTACGGGGACTGTCAATGAGCGCGTAAGTTTTGTGATTAAGATATTAGAACAAGAAGAAGATGAAAGAAATAATAGAGACAGATAGATTAATAATCAGACCCTTAGAAGAAGGAGATGTAGAGGGGATCTTTGCTTTAGATGGAGATATACGTGTACTAGAATATTTAGGTAAGAAACCAATAAAAAGTAAAGAAGAGGCGCTTAATACAATACGTTTTATCATAAAGCAATACGAGGATTTTGGTATCGGTAGATGGGCAGTGATAGAGAAAGAAACGAATACTTTTGTTGGTTGGACAGGATTCAAATATTTAAAGGATGGCCCTGGTGGGGTAGAAGAATATTTAGACATAGGATATCGATTTATATATGACGCATGGGGAAAAGGCTATGCTACAGAGACTGCAAAAGCTTGCTTGGTATATGCGGATAAGTATTTGACTAAGTTGCCTATACACGCTAGCTCAGAAGTGGGGAATGAAGGTTCAAGACATGTGTTAGAAAAAGTAGGCTTTAAAGTAGTTGATACATTTTTAGATGAAGGTGTGCCAAATTTTTGGTATATTAGACTTGTATAATAGTAAGCTATAATCAGGAACCGCTATGAATATGTTGATTAGATTATTCGAGCAATATGGATATTTATCTCCTATGTGTAAGGCTGCACTACAGGAGAATATTCAGATATTTTATAAAAAGAAAGGAGAGTACTTACTGAAAAAAGGTCAACTCTCAGGGAGTCTCTATGTATTAGAAGAAGGTTTTGTACGTGGATTTTATATGTACAACGACCACGAGATAGATGTATGGTTTGCTTTTGAGCAGACTATTATGGGGTCGACTTATCAGATGTATAAGAGTAAGGCGTCTCTAGAATTTATACAGTGTATGGAAGACTGTATCGTGCACGCTATTCCTAATCAAGTATTGTTTCGCTTTTACAAAGAGTATCCTGAGCTCAACCTGATTTTGAGGAGAG
>JBOFGJ010000808.1:0-1219 GCA_051649065.1 Flavobacterium sp.
GTTTTATATGAATACAATATCTGTATAGGCTGTATGCTTACTTCTGAAGGTAATTCACCTACTTGCTTGATGTCACCAGTTATAGTAAATAGATTATTAACCTTATGACTTTCATTAGTAACCTCAGTAGTAGATACAATAGTATTTCTATATAGACTCTTAAGGTTTATGATAGCATTTGTACTATTATATTTAGCTACTGTTACTTGATTTAATAGTAAGTTATTTGTATTAATATCTATTCTTCCTGTAGTATCACTAGATAACTCAATGATGCTATTATCTGAGTCTAGACATAGCTCTAGAGGTTGTTTAATAATTTGGATCATATACCTGAGTTATTTTGAGATTGTGTAATCTCTTGGTTTAAGTCATTTATCTTCATCGTCTCTTTATAACCAATGTTTACATTAGCTCTTAATCCATTAGCTAATGTTTCATTCAATTGATTAGTAACTGATGCTAATAGAATAGATGCTTCTATCATAGCTTTATTATCTCCTCCAGGTGGATTAGAAGTAGGTCCATATTTACGCTCATTCTCTAACCAAGTTAATGTATCTGCATATCTAGGACTCTGAGTCATAATAGCGGGCATTACCCATTCATTAGCATGTGTCATACCTGTAAATTCTCCATATTTATCACCTCCTAAATTCTGAGGTTTATTTCCAGTATAACCTCCATAATAATAAGAAGGCATCTCAGGTATTTTAGTTGTCATTATCTTCTGAACATTTTTTAAACCTGTAGTAACAGCAAGTCCTGCAGCAATGGCTCCTAATGCGGGCCCTACAATAGGAATTTCTGATAAGGAGTTATATGCATTAGTCGCTGATTGATATGTACTAATAGTAGTCTCTGCTATACGAGCTGCTTTCCAAGCACCAGTACCTTCATTGAAAGCTTCAGAAGCCATATTAAGAGAATTTCGTGCAATATTTTGTTTCTCTTGTTCTGAAATTTTAGTCCAATCAACTTCTTTTTGTAAAAGGTTTTTTCGAGCATCAGTGAAACTAGCATCTGATTGTTCTTTCTTAAGTCTGTATTTATCTCTAATAGCTTCTTTTAAATCCTCTGCCATTTCGACATTCTCGACTTTAGCTAACTCTTTTTCTAGTTCAGTTTGAATTTCTAAATCTGCTATATACTTTGCTTTATCAATTAGAAGTAGTTGTCTTTCTTCTGCAGAACTAGCATTTTGTGCTACTTTTTCTAA
>JBOFGJ010000809.1:0-1089 GCA_051649065.1 Flavobacterium sp.
ATTTTTTTGTATTCATCTATAATTGCTTCTTGTTCCTCTTCTGTCATAGCAAAAAATGAAGCTAATTTATCTGGTATATTTTTAATTTTTTGAATACCATCTGATATTCCTTTGTGAACACCATCGAAGAATGTGTTAACCTCTTCAGGTACCCACCATCCAAACACTGCGTCATAAAGACCTTTTGTTAAATCGACGGGTATATTGGCAAACATAGTTAATAGCCTATCCCAAAATATATCGACACCTTCTATTATACCGGAAGCGTATTTACCTTCTTTAAAATAGGAAAACATACCATCCCAAGATTGTTGAAAGTCTGCAATAGCATTTTCGGCTGTTACTTCTAGTTCGTCCCAACCACCGACTATAGCTGCTCCAACTACTACGGCTGCTGCTGCGAATGTTGCAGCTGTTCCTACACCTATACCACCTACGGCTGTTGCGATAGTTGAGCCTACTCCTGATAAACTACCACCGATTGTTGTACCCCATCCTGCTACTGTTGTAGAGATAGTTCCACCAAAACCAGCTAATTTTGCACCAACTCCTGGCATCCAACCTGTAAATGTTCTTGTAATAGCACCTGCTCCAGGTATTTTCTTTAATCCCCCAGCTACTTTTCCACACATACTAGCAAAACCTTTACCAAAAGCAGCCATTGGTTTAGTAGTACCAGAGATAATTTTTATAGCGTTACCAATACCACGCATAGCCTGAGGTATTCCCGATAAGAATTTTCCTACGGTGTATAGTCCACTCATAAGTTTGAACGCAATATATATTTGTACTATCGTTTTTGCGAAATTTGCCCACTCTTCGTCACTTACATTTGAAAGTACATCTCCTAACCAAGTTATAAACGGTGTCATCCAAATAGCAATATCTGTTATAGTATCTAGGAAAGCTACAAATAAATCTCCTATAAGTGGAGATAGTTCTTTTACTACCACACTTACTTTTTCAAAGAATATTAGTAAATCTTCTCCTTTTTCCTCTACTATTTTTTTAACACCTACTACGACTTTGTCTACCATTTCTGTTACACCTATTACAATGTTATCAAATATAGTATTAAGTCGGTCGGTA
>JBOFGJ010000810.1:0-2142 GCA_051649065.1 Flavobacterium sp.
TATAAAAGGTGGTTTTACAACGAACTTTAAATATAAGAATCTAGAAGTAAGTGCTCTATTCTCATTTATCAAAGGGATGTATCGTCTAAATACAGGTGAGTTCTACAGAACTTCTGCTGACCAGACTTATCGCATCTATAACCAATCTACAAGTATGTTAGATATGTGGCAAAACCCTGGTGATGTAAGTGATAATCCTAGCGCAAAATATGCTCGTTACATGACAGATAGAGAGTTACAAAAAGCTGATTACTTAAAGCTTAGAAACCTAAGTGTAAACTATAAGTTTAAAAACTTTGGTAAATGGAATAAAGTGGTGAAAGAAGTAAATGTATTCGCTCAAGGACAAAACTTACTTACGTGGACGAATTGGAAAGGACAAGATCCTGAAGATGACAACAACTGGTACCAATATGAATACCCTCTTCCACGTACTATCACAGCTGGTCTAAGAGTAATTTTTTAAACATGTCAAGAATGAAAAAAGCAATATATAAAATCAATACAGCCTTATTACTTTTAATAGGAGCATTAAGCTTTCAGAGTTGTGATAATATGTTAGATATAGATCCTAAAGATTCTGTTAGCGATGATCACATCTACAGTTCTGTGAAGCAATTCGAATATGGTGTATTAGGAGCGTATACTCAATTAAACATAGAATACAATACATTAATCGGGTCTATTATGGCAGATGACTGCCAATTAGCTCCTACTAATGCAGGGGTAAACTCCTATGCAGTGAATATCAACAGATGGACATTTAGCGCGGATGATGATATTTTACACCAAATTTGGTTAGACTACTACCACAGTGTATATAAAGTAAATGTACTATTAGAAAATATTTATAGAGTTCCTACAAATACTGAAGATGAAGTACAAAAACTAAGTGAGCTAAAAGGAGAACTACACGGGCTTAGAGCTTTAGTGTTATTTGAATTACACCGTATCTTCGGACAGTCAGATTACTTAGGAGGAAATGCGAGTACTATTCCATATAAAACAAGTTCTAATGTATATGAAAAGCCAGGAAAACTAACAATTGGTGAGTTTTACTCAAATCTTTGGAAGGATATTAAGGACGCTCAAGAGCTTATTAAAAGTGATTCGAAGATAAGATTAAGTCACGATGCTATCATTGCTCTATCGGCACGTATAGCCTTATATCAAAAGGATTACAATAAAGCTTTAAAATATACAAGTGAGTTGATCAATAAATACCCTCTAGCTACTGCTAAGGAATTTGAAGGAATATGGGAAGACACTTCGAATGCTGAAGTAATCTTTAAGTTAAAGAGAAACAACGATGATAAGATCAGACCAAACATTTTCTGGTATGACTTTAGTAGCGGAAAATCATTATACTTTGCATCTAAGAAACTAAGAAACCAATTTGATGCTGATAATGATATGAGATACGAGCATTTCTTCGGAGTAGAAAATGAGGATATTATCAGTAAATATGATGGTAGTGCATTTAATGATCGTATTAATGATTATAAGGTTTTCAGAATTAGTGAAATGTACTTAATCCGTGCTGAAGCTGCTCTTCAATTAGGAAACACTCAAGGAGCTACTTCAGATATAAACATATTAAGAGAGAACAGAATTAAAGGAGTCTCTAAATTTAATACTGTTGCCTTAAAAGATATCTTACAAGAGCGCTTCTTAGAGTTGTCATTTGAAGGACATCGTTACTTTGATTTAAAGCGATTAGGCATGCCTTTAGAGAGAGAAGATTATGACCTAGCTGTAGATACAGATGAGTTAACTGTACAACCATTTGAAGAGTTTTATCAACTTCCTATACCACAGAAAGAAATACAAGCTAATCCTGGATTAAAATACTAAGAGATTTTTCTCCAATTAATAAAAAAGACCGTTTTATCAAACGGTCTTTTTTTGTACTGTAACGATATTATTCTATATCTCAATTTTATGTTAGTAAATCGTGCCAGATAGTTAACACTATCTCTTATAATTAACCAAACGTGAAACTGAATTAAATCAAAAATAGCAGGCCCCCACCTGCTATTTTTTTAGAAACAAACTAACCGTTGTTCTGTATATTTTGACTTAATAATAACTTATCATATACAGTACAACATTTACATTAATTCCCCCAAACTAATGTACTTT
>JBOFGJ010000811.1:0-1592 GCA_051649065.1 Flavobacterium sp.
AGATGATAATACCTTCGTACCAGACTTATCTTTCATCAGCGTGCGAGTTACAGTTACTTTAGGATCTTTACCCATATTTAACTTCATCTCTTCCTCTGTATTCGCAGGGTTAAGAATAGTTTTACCCACATATACTCCATCAAATATCACATTAGCCTCTCCTGCTAATAAATTATAGTTCCCATAATCAGTGATAGTAGCAACTAAATAAGCATTTAAATCTAGTTTAGGAGCAACGTAATACTTGTACTCCGCTGGAATACTAAAGTCATTTAACGATACACTATGAGACTTCCCATTAGATAATATCGTATAAGGAATACTGATATCAAATGATACGTTAAGTTGAGATTCATTTACTTGTGTATAATTGCTTACATTCTTCGTTTCATAAACTACCGATTTATCAGACTTAGCATAGTCCTTAGCCTCATAGCTAACTGACATCTCCATCATAGCAGAATTATTCATTTTCTTTGCATCTATACCTGCCACTTTACCTTGCAGCCCATAACTAACATTTCTATAATCTAAAAACCACGTTCTCCAAGTAGGGATAACATTACTCTGATTAGCTACACCACTAGTCAAGCTTAGGTTCACTCCTCTCCAGTCAATACCTGAATTTTGTTTCACATCTGCTTTATATACTACCTTAACTGGTGAATTAATCTTATCTACTCTTAGGTCATAGAAAGGCTTCCAAGATGCAGATTGAGTAAGATATTTAATCTGAAAAGGTACATCTCCTTCTTTATCATTCATTACCTGTACGATAAGCTTTCCTTTACTTGATTTCTCGTCTTTACCTTCGTTAAATGCAAGCTTGCTTTCTAAGTTAGAAAGCTTTATTTCTAAGACCTCTTTCTTCTCTGTTAGCTTGTCAACTTCTGTAACTAATTGTAATCTCTTTGTTTTATAATAGTCAACCATCTTCATTACTTCAGCAGTAGTTGTACCATTCTCTCCACCTACTTGTTGATTTTTATCCAATAGATCAATAGTTCTATTCTCAACATTTAGAGCATTGCTTAATTTCTTAATCTCAGCTTTAATTAGTTTGATACTATCTCTTACTGGCTTAATCAATGGTGAATCTACCGCACTATCATATTCCTCTACATAACGATTACTGTATTGAATAGACATCACTGTCACATCTGAGATAGAGCCTATCTGGATAGAACTCTCGTTTAGATAATCTGCTACGTTAGTAATTACAAGTTCAGAAGTTCCTTTAGGTAACTTCACTTTAGCTTTATGTGTTAGTTCAGCACTGTTAAAGTACACGCGAGCACTCTCTAAACTAGCTTGTGTAAACACGGGCTTTTGAGCCCAAGTCACAACTGAACACAAAGCTAAAGCAACAATTGTTAAGTTCTTTTTCATAGTTTTCAATTTTTAAATTAACCAAAGAGGTATTCTACTACATCTTCGATTTTAGTCACTAGTACCACTTTAATGGCAGAACTGTTATGACTAATCTTATTATACTTAGATACAAAGATTGTTGAGAATCCAAGCTTCTCTGCTTCTTGTATGCGTTGATCTACACGATTAACAGGTCTAATCTCTCCAGACAATCCTACTTC
>JBOFGJ010000812.1:0-1785 GCA_051649065.1 Flavobacterium sp.
ACTGTAGCGTCAAATCCCTTAGCGATACTGATAATAGTCTCTAAAGTAGTTTTATCTTGTGAACTGAATAATGTCGTGAATGCGATAGAATTAATTCCGTCAAAGATAGCATCATGAGGAATACTCAATACAGGTACCCCTAACGAACCAATAGCGTTAGCTGTATTAGAACCTAATATTTTCTTGTCTAATCCAGAGTTACCATTTGTACCCATTACTACTAAATCAATGTTCTCTTCTTTCACACGTTTTTTCATAATTGTGTTTAAGAATCCCTCTTCTAAGATAAAGTGCATAGGAACATGATCTAAATTATGTTTCATAGCAATATCTCTAATTAAAGGAACTTGATCTTTAAAGTTTTCAAAGTTACTAAGTTCGATAGATTTATATACATCCTGAACCATTACAGGGTTTGCTGTAGCTGAAATCACAGGCATTTCATAAGCGTGTAGTACAAAAAGAGTAGCATTTTGGTTCTCTGCCATTCTCAATGCATATACTAAAGCATTATTAGCTGTTTCAGAAAAATCTGTAGGGAATAGTATTTTTTTCATGGTATCCAATTGTTTTATTTCTATAAAGATAAGAATAAAGTTTATGTTTTTATAGTATTTAAAGTGCTAAAAGTTGTAAAATGTATCTTCATCCCCACTACTTTATCATAAAAGCGTCAGTTTATACCTATAGCGTATAAAATCGCACTTTGTGAATTAGTGATAATGACCTAAGAACCCAAAAAGGCAATAGTATGATTGGAGGAATAAATATTATCTTTGCCTATATTTAGAATAGATATGATTTTACAAGATACTATAGTTGCCTTAGCGACTCCTTCTGGAGCTGGAGCCATCGCTATTATAAGAGTGTCGGGTAAAGAGGCAATCACTTTAGTGAATGGCGTCTTTAGATCGATCAAAAACAAAGACCTTACTAAACAAAAAACCCATACTTTACATTTGGGACATATCGTTGATGGAGATAGAATACTGGATCAGGTATTAGTGTCACTGTTTAAAGGACCAAACTCATATACAGGAGAAGATACGATTGAAATTTCTTGTCACGGCTCAACCTTCATTCAACAGCAAATCATTCAATTGTGCTTGCGTAAAGGGGCTAAAATGGCACAAGCAGGGGAGTTCACCATGCGTGCCTTCCTTAATGGCAAGTTAGATCTATCACAGGCAGAAGCTGTAGCTGACTTAATCGCATCAGATAATGAAGCGAGTCATCAAATCGCAATGCAACAAATGCGTGGTGGTTTCTCTAGTGAGATTGCTTTATTAAGAGAGCAGTTATTAAACTTCGCTTCATTAATCGAGTTAGAATTAGATTTCTCAGAAGAGGATGTAGAGTTCGCAGATCGGACACAGTTTAGAGAGCTTATAGAGCGTATAGAGTTTGTTCTAAAGCGTCTAATCGATTCTTTCGCTGTGGGTAATGTGATTAAGAACGGAATACCTGTAGCCATAGTAGGGGAGCCTAACGTTGGTAAATCAACCCTATTAAACGCTCTGTTAAATGAAGAACGCGCTATCGTTTCTGATATCGCAGGTACTACTCGTGATACTATCGAAGACGAATTAGTAATCGAGGGTATTGGCTTTAGATTTATTGATACTGCTGGTATACGTGAGACTAAAGATGTAGTGGAGAGTATTGGTATCCAAAAGACTTTTGAGAAAATAGAGAGTGCGCAGGTAGTGATTTACCTTATCGATGGGGCACAACTTAATAATAGTTCTCTAGATACTATCAAGATAGAACTAGAGAAATTAAAGA
>JBOFGJ010000813.1:0-9286 GCA_051649065.1 Flavobacterium sp.
GCATAATTTGTCAGTTGATTGGTTGATGTAAAAATACTATGTACGCATAGTATTAACGCAAAATGTAATACTATTATTACATCATCTCCTTTCTTATAACTAGAAATAAACAAGTCTATCTAAGCACAACAAAACACTATGTATCAAAACATTACATTAATATTTTTTTTTTAATATATACCAAAAATTGATAGTTTTATTAAAGCTTATAGCTATGGGACGTAACACATCAGTATCATTAGGAGATTACTTTGAAGTATTTGGCTAATGCTAATGCTGGGTTTGACTACTTAAAACAGATATTTTAACCCAAAATGAATTTATTTTGTACTTTAAATAACTTTCATCCTTTTAATATAGCCCCCCCTTTAAGTTTTTCATGTCTAAAATATTAGTAAATTAGCTAACCTTAGTACCTATATACTAATACAAATGAGATATATTAACTACTCAGTATGATGCTTCGTAAAAAAGCAATATTGGTTGTAATTAACAAATAAAAAATGACAAAAGAAGATATACTACAGAGGTGTACTTGGGACCGCTATAATATGGCAGCTCTTGATATAGAAATTCCAATACTAAAAATAAATACGAAAGTTCAATTTATTCCAGAACTGAAATCAGGAAAGGAAATTACGGAAGATATGACTAAAGCCTTGAATGATGTATTGAGTCTAAGCACAAACCAAATTGTTGAAATCAAGAATTTACTATTTTGGTATTTCAATCTATGTTGTGAGACAACAAGTTATGGTTTTGATATTGATATTACTAAGGAGGAAACGAAGGCTGATGCTAACAAAAGATATTTTGATGTAAAAAACGAAGAAGATACATGGATAAAAAGTAAACTTGAATTAATTACTATTCTAGAAGATGAAGGTAGAGCTGCTATGTTAAATTTTGATGTACCTTGGGATGATGAACACGGCTGTGAAATTAAGCTTGTTAATGGAAAAATAATTGGATTTGAAGAACAATAACTACAGTAGACATCACATTGGTACTATAGTGCGTTTAGTTGCAAAAATATGATACAACGCATAGATTGCAACAATCTCTTAAATAAAATAAGGGCTAAGCTATTTTACTTATTCTCCTTCTTCTAATTTATTATAAGACAAACCTGATATACTACTAGCACTCCTAGGGTCATAGACAGACCATAAAGTTCCCCATTCATAAATAATACTCCATCGAGGATAAGGATTTTTACTTTTAATACCTTTCTCACCTGATAGCTTGCGCATAAACGCATTGTTACGTTCGAATACTTTCATTTCTCTCTGTTCTGACCAATCATCCCAAGACGTAGCATCCGTCGGTTGCCAAGTTCCTAAATACATACTCTCAAGAGTATCACCAAAAAAACAAAGGTTAAAACAAACACGGTATCCTTCCCATTCAAAATGATTAAAACCATACCAGAAATAACCTGTTTTCACATCTCTAAAATCCAAAAAATTAGCTTTATAAAAATCTGTTTCTTGAAGCTCTTCTAACTTCATCCCTTTGTTAATAGTACAGTTGAATTCATCTAAAAACACACTTCCTGTAGTCTGATCTAATTTCATTATTTTCTTATTTACTATAAAAAAGAGCCAATAAGTTCTAAATAACCTATTGGCTCGTTAATATATCTTTCTAATATTTAGATTTATAATCTTCTATCTCAGCAACAGTTCTTATTAACTCTGGTCCTAAATACTGATAACCATTGTCTTTAATCAAGAAGTTATCCTCTATACGGATACCTCCGAAGTGAGCGAACTGTTTTACCTTGTCATAGTTAATAAACTCAGCGTATTTATTCTCTGCTTCCCACATCTCTATTAATTCTGGGATAAAGTAAATACCTGGCTCCACTGTTAGAACATGCCCTGCTTTTAACTCTTTACCTAATCGTAATGACTTAACTCCAAACTGCTTAGTATCCTTAGGATCATCTAATGTATATCCTACATACTGTTCTCCTAAATCTTCCATATCGTGTACATCAAGCCCCATCATATGCCCTAATCCACACTGAAAGAACATCGTATGTGCATGATTAGCAACGGCATCCTGAGCATTCCCTTTCATAAAGCCTAAGTCTATTAATCCTTGTGATAGAATCTCACAGGCTTTTAGATGTACGTTTTTATACTTTACTCCTGCTTTAAGTTCTGCTTTAGCTCCCTCAAAAGAGTTTAGTACGACGTTATACAAATCTCTTTGCTCCGGAGTAAAAGTCTTATCTACAGGATACGTACGTGTTAAATCAGAAGCGTAGCCCATCGCTGTCTCACATCCTGAATCATTTAATAACAATCTCCCTGACTCTAGGGTATTCATCTTATAGTGATTATGTAAGATACCGCCATTTACTGTTACAATAGAATTATAGGCTAACTCACAGTTATGACTTCCTGCTACGTTCTGTATGGCACTGACTATCTCATACTCTTTCACACCAGGCTTAGCCATACGCATTGCTAATAGGTGCATTTCATTAGACACTTTTAAAGCATCCTCTATCTGCACTATTTCTTGAGCTTCTTTGATTTCACGCTGTGCTACAATAGCTTGTATCATAGGCACAGATGGTTTAAAGTCAACAATAGAGATATGTAGTAATTCGCTTAGTAAAATCTTGTTGAATGATTGGTAAGGTGGTAAGTAATGAATTGTTCTTTTAACACTCATTGCCGTAGCCAAATAAATAGCTAAATCAGCATAAGATCTAGTTTCCACTACTCCTGCTTTTTCGCATTTCGCTTTTAAAGTCTCTTGACGTCCCATCCATACGATAGCATCCATAGACATCTCATCACCGAACACTATCGTCTTGTTTTCATCCAAATCGATAATCGCAGCTAAGTGAGGTTCTTGAATACCGAAGTAGTATAAGAATGTACTATCCTGTCTAAAATGCGAAGCGTTATCCGCAAAGTTTATTGGATTCTCAATGTTTCCAAAGAATAATAATATTCCCTTTGCTTGTATATTTTTTTGAAGAGATTCTCTTCTTCTCTTATAAGTTTCTGTACTAAACATAGTCTTGTTGTTTTATCCTCCCAAGGTAACAACTTTGTCTAATATATTCACCTATTTTTAATTAGATTTTACGTTCTAAAATCTATTATTATAAATGTCAATGGTAAAGAACTCTTGCACTTGATCATAAATCCCTTGATCTAATGCTACTTCTTTTAAAAACAACACATAGGTAAAATCAAACATATTGCGCTTCACACTAATACTTTTAATAGAGCGCACTAACTCATTAGCGATAAATACTTTTTGCTCTTTAGTACCATTGTGATACACTGCTTTTATTACATCATCATTATACGTTCTTGCTTCAACCTCTTTGACAATAACGTGTTCAAACGTTATATAAATAGTTCTCTTAATAACCTCTTCCCACACAGCTCTATCCTGAATATTGTTAATAGTTAAAGCAAACCAATTAACATAATCCTCATAGAACAACTCTATCTTCTTACTATAGGTACGAATACGTCTTTCAAAAGCATTCATAGTTTCTATTACAGTCGCAAATATCTCATGTCCAATTGGTTTATTAAGGCTTACTGTTACATAATGATTCACAGGCTCTAAAGCAATATCCATTAGATCCATCAACTTCTTCACATTAGCTCCTTCTAACGTTTTTCTACGTCCTGCTACAGACTTAATAGTCTGCTCCATTATCTCCTGTACTTGCGCTGTAGTATATTGTTTCTCTTCGGTAGAGAATGTTAATAAGAATAGCTGTTCTAATGGTTTATTCTTTTTAAACACCTCCGTTAACCAATTAGTAATAGCATCTTTATCCATGCGTAGCATTACCTCTTCAGTTTCTGTTAACTTCTTCTTTTTCTTAGTAGTTGTAGAAGCAACTTTGGTTTTAGACGAAGTCTTATTTCCTTCCATTGCTAAGAGTACAGCTACTTTATGCACACATAGATTCTCAGCATTAGCACAGTCACAGAGAACTTCTGTCACTTTAGTAGCCTGCATATATAATTGCACATCATGACTTAGCTCTCCTTCATCAACAAAAGCAACATAATGCCCTTTACTCTCTTGCTCTAATTCTCTCACAGGTAACTTTAGGGCTTTATTTTTATCTTTTGGACTAACAAAAGCAATTAACTCTAATACTTTCATAATGTACATGTTTATTATAAGAACAAAGTAACATAAAAAATAAATAGCAATATTGGGTTTTACATTTCAATGTCATACATATCATTTTACTACACTTTTCTTATATTTTATATTCTATAATTATCTATTTAAAAAAATTAACACATAGATTACAAAACATTCATTATCTTACACTTAACCAAAAAACACAAATATTATGATAGATTCATGGAAGACTCATAAAGTCACTAACCAATTTGATGAATTAAAAGATTACAATTTATTCTCTACTGACACAGTAATGAATGAATATCTAAAGCAACATCATTTAGAAGAATATATTTCTGAACTTCAAAAAACAGGCGAAGCATTAGGAGCTAAAGAGTCCTTTGAGAAAGGTATCCGATGTAATCTATATCCTCCTATTTTAAAAGCATTCGATAAACGAGGTAATAGAATTGATCAAGTAGAGTTTCATCCTGATTGGCATCACTTTATGTCTGAGGCTAAAAAAACAGGTATAATTTCTTATGCCTACGAGAACAACAAAAAAGGTAGATGGGCATTTGCTGCAATTAATTTTATTTTACAGTCACAAGTAGAACCAGGTGCTTTATGTCCTGCGACTATGACACAGGCTTCTATTCCACTAATTCAAAAAGAACATAGACTTTGGGAAGAACTACAAGATAAATTACTGAGCAGAGAATATGACGAAAGAGACTTACCTATCTCAAAGAAAAAGTCTATCTGGATAGGTATGGGTATGACTGAAAAGCAAGGAGGTTCGGATGTTAGGTCTAATACTACTGTAGCTAAACGTGTTAACACATTAAACAGTGGTTTTAATGAGTTCCTTCTAACGGGACATAAATGGTTCTTCTCTGCTCCTATGTGTGATGCACATCTTGTAGTCGCACGTATTGAAGACAATGATCAACTTGCTTGTTTTTATGTTCCTAGATGGAAACCAAACAATGAGAAAAATCCTATAGAAATACAACGTCTAAAAGAGAAAGTGGGCAATAATAGTAATTCAAGTAGTGAGGTAGAATTTAAAGATGCTTGGGGAATATTAATTGGAGAAGAAGGAAGGGGAATTCCTACGATTATTGAGATGGCAACGTTTACTCGCCTTAACTGTATATTAGGAGCTACCGCTATAATTAGACAAGCTACAACTCAAGCGTATAGCTATGCCTTAAATAGAATGGTATTTGGTAAAAAGCTAATTGATCAACCACTTATGAGGTCAGTCTTAGTAGAACTAGCTCTTGAAAACGAATCTGCAACACTCACCTCACTTTTCTTAGCTGACTGTTTTGAGAATAGTGAAACATCTGAAGTATCTAAAGCATTTAGAAGAACAATCACTCCTGCTGCTAAATATTGGATTTGCAAAAAGAGTATTGAAGTAAGTGCTGAGGCAATGGAAGTATTCGGTGGTAATGGGTATGTCAATGATGGTATTATGGCACGTCTATTTAAAGAGGCTCCAGTTAATTCTATTTGGGAAGGTTCTGGAAATGTAATGTGTCTTGATGTTCTTAGATCAATTAAAAAAGATCCTAACGACCTAAAACTTGTATTTAAATACCTAAAAGAGTTAGTAATAAACAACAATAAACTAGTTCAACATATTGATAATTTAGAGCAATGGCTTAAAGATAATCTTGAAGATAATTTTGAAGCTAAAGCACGCTTATTTACTGAACAACTAATCTTAACGATACAAGCTTGTTTAATGTATAAATATTCACCTAAACCAGTATTCGACGCCTTCTTTAATTCTCGTTTAAACAATTCTAAACAAGGCCACTTTATAGGTTCTAATGCATTCGATTCTGTAACAACTGAAGCTATATTAAGTAGAATTATTCACTCTTAACATTACCCCATATGAATCTATTAACCACATTAAAGGCTAATGTAAATAAGTTTCCGACAAAGCCTTTCTTAATATATCAAGACAAAAAATATACTTATGAAGAAGCATACAAGATAATCAAGCAAGTTAGTTCTCTATTTGATAATCTTGGGCTTAAAAAAGGAGATACAGTTGCTGCAATGTGTTTTAATACACCAGCCTTTGTATTTTCGATGTTTGCAGCTTGGGACTTAGGACTCATATTTGTTCCTATTAATCATAAATTAAAAAGTAAAGCACTTGATTTTGTTTTAAAAGATAGTAGCACAAAACTTCTTTTATTTGACAACCAATTGGTAGAGACAGTACAAGAAGTAAATTACAATTGTATAAAACTAACAACAGAGGGAAATACACAACCTTTTGACTGCTTTGAAACATTATATCAAAAGCATAATTTCTCTCTTTATTCATATGATTTACAAGATAGCGATATTGCGCAAATATTATATACATCAGGTACCACAGGAATGCCTAAAGGATGCGTAATGAAGCACAGCAGTATAACTTTTGCAGCTCTTATAGCTGCGCTTGGTCTTAGCTTTGTATCAACAGATATACTGCTAATGGCAATGCCTATCTGGCACTCATCCCCTTTAAACAATTGGTTTGGCGCTACATTAGTCGTAGGAGGAACTACTGTATTACAGCGAGAATATCATCCGCAAGAATTACTTGAAAATATTCAAAAGGAAAAGGTTACTGCTTACTTCGGTGCTCCGATCTCTCTAATTATGCCAACAAAACTTCCAAACTTTGCCGAATATAACCTAACTTCTATACGAGCATGGATATATGGTGGAGGACCTATTAGCCCTACTACAGCTAAAGAGCTGATGACACTTTATAAGAACACCAATTTTTATCAAGTATTTGGAATGACAGAAACAGGTCCATTAGGGATGACCTTATATCCATATGAACAACTAACCAAAGCAGGTTCACTAGGAAAAAACAGTATGCCTGGTGTAGAAATGAAGCTGATTAATGAACAAGGTAATATAGCTACTAAGAGAGAAATAGCAGAGATTTATTTCAAAACTGATAGTCTAATGTCAGAATATCTAAACAAAGAAGAAGAAACAAAGGAAGTTTTCACTCCTGATGGTTTTTATAAGACTGGTGATTTAGTCAGAATAGATGATGATGGTTATATCTTCATTGTAGATAGAAGAAAAGAAATGATTATCACAGGTGGTGAGAATGTATTCTCTAAAGAAATAGAAGACTGTATCTTAGAATGTACAGCTGTTAGTGAGGTTGCGGTAATAGGTCTTCCACACGAAGAATGGGGTGAAACAGTCACTGCTTTTATCATACTTAAGCAAGGGCAGACATTATCCGCAGATGAACTTAAAACTTATATTATCTCAAAACTTGCTAAGTATAAAGTTCCTAAAAAATACTTCTTTGTAGAAGATTTTCCTAGAACCCCCACAGGAAAAACACAGAAATACCTGTTAAAACAACAGTATGAAAATATAAATAAATAAAAACAAAAGGCTTGAAGATTACTCCTCAAGCCTTTTTATATTCTAAATGTTATTCACATCATAACATTACACTCTCTTCGTCTCTGTATCCATAATCTGAAGTAATGTAGGCATTCTATACTTACCATCCATTCTTAGAACGAAGTCTGTCGCTACATCAAGATCTATACCGATAGCTGACACATAAAGTGGCTTAATACTTTCTCCTCTTAACACTTCAGATACTAAAGCACTATCTCTAAAGAAATAACTCTTCGCTATCCCCATAATAGGTAACTTCCCTTCTAATGAATCATACAAATGTCCTCCTAATCCTTTCTTCTTATCACTGTCTAAATACACATATCCGTCTACAATAATGCAGTCCAAAGTACTTAGGTCAATCTTCTCTAATAAACTCAGAATACAAGGTAGCTCTCGTTTATAAAAAGAACCAGGTTCATACTCTGCTGTACATGGAATTACCTTTATGACAATTTCTTTTGGAATCGCATCAGTGGCTTCTTCGAAAAGTACACCTACTATCTTTGCTTGTTGTTCATAATAGAACACATCTATCGCTAACTTCATAGTGTATCTTATTACTCTTTATCCATTCATAGCCACGTGAGACTCAAACTCTCCATCAGTCATCTCTATAGATAAGAAGTGCCCTCCGAAGTACTCTCCCCCCTCATATGTAAACTCTACCTCAGTATCTCCTGTAAAATATAAAGACAACAGTTTTAACTCTTCTCTAAACTGCTCTTCAGTCAATTTCTCGTTCTCCTCACTATAAACGCCATACAACTCATCTACAATAATATCTTTTCCTTCAGCATTGTATTTTTCTAACTGAGCGACTACATTATTCACGTCTTTTAAAATCTCTTCTAATTCGTCATTGCCATTGTATAGTGAAATATTTATTTCCTCGTTACCTAGAGTATATTCCATTTCTAATGTCTCTTCGTCATACTCAGACGCCTTAAAATCTTGTGTTGTTATTTTCATATCTATTGTTTACTTAATGCTTTATCTACTATACTAATCAATTCCTGTGGAGTCATAAATGTATTCATAAACTCTTCTAAACTCCCTTCATTAGTCACTTCTCTAAAGAACACTTCATGGTCTGTACCAAAAAGAGTAGGATTGTCTTGATTAGGGTCGTCTATACAAATATAAAGATGATCAGGAAAACTATAACTATAAAACAACTGAATCATATCAGGATGTTTTAATCCTGTAGCTTTCGATAACTCACTAAAATCCACCTCATCCTCACATAGAAAGTCGCTACTCCACTCCTCATAATCTTCAGTTCCCTCCTTATATGGCGTAAAAGGTTCTGCTGTCCAAAACATTTGTCCTCGACCTTCCTTAGTGACTATATAATAGTCTGCGATCATCTTATCATAGAAAACTTGCTTATCTGTACTAATCAATTCGTTGTGAGCATCTACATACTCGCCTAATCCACAGATAGGCTCTTCCTCCTCTGCTTTAGCCCAAGGTGTGTCTTCAGGTCGCTGGTATAATACTGTATTAAAAGTAATACTCATCAAATCATCTGCTAATGACTTCCCTTTTACTTGACTAATATCACCGCCTAATGCCTGTATTCTATCTAATATTGTTTGTTTCATTTCTTCCTTTTTATTTCGAATATACTTACTCTTCCCAGACTCTCCATTCTTTACTACAATACCCTGTCACCATATCCAAAACATCATCTACCCCATCTCTC
>JBOFGJ010000814.1:0-1070 GCA_051649065.1 Flavobacterium sp.
AAAAAAACTATTAATTAGTATAAAATTTACAAAGAAAATTTATAAAAATCAGGAGGAAAAAAGAAATGGCAAAAGAAAAATTTGAAAGAAGCAAACCCCACGTAAACGTAGGAACAATAGGTCACGTAGATCATGGAAAGACAACAACAACAGCAGCAATATCAAAAGTATTATCAGATTTAGGATTAGCAAAGAAAGTAGATTTTGCTAACATAGATGCAGCACCAGAAGAGAGAGAAAGAGGAATCACAATCAACACAGCACATATAGAGTATGAAACAGAAAAGAGACACTATGCCCACGTTGACTGTCCAGGCCATGCAGACTATGTAAAGAACATGATAACAGGAGCGGCACAAATGGATGGAGCTATATTAGTAGTTTCAGCAGCAGATGGTCCAATGCCTCAAACAAGAGAGCATATACTATTATCAAGACAAGTAGGAGTACCATACATCATAGTATACCTAAATAAAGCAGATATGGTAGATGACGAAGAGTTATTAGAATTAGTAGAGATGGAAGTAAGAGAGTTACTAACAGACTACGGATTCCCAGGAGATGATATTCCAGTAATAAGAGGATCATCACTAGGAGCAATGAACGGAGAGCAAAAATGGGTAGACGCAATAATGGAGTTAATGAATGCAGTAGATAGCTACATTCCAACACCAGAAAGAGCAGTAGACCAACCATTCCTAATGCCAATAGAGGATGTATTCACAATAACAGGAAGAGGAACAGTAGTAACAGGAAGAATCGAAAGAGGAATTGTTAAAGTTGGAGAAACTTGTGAAGTAATAGGAATAAAAGATACAGTAACAACAACATGTACAGGAGTAGAAATGTTTAGAAAACTACTTGATCAAGGTCAAGCAGGAGATAACGTAGGAGTACTATTAAGAGGAATCAAGAAGGAAGACGTTGAGAGAGGACAAGTATTAGCAAAGCCAGGATCAATCAAACCACATACAGGGTTCAAATCAGAAGTATATGTACTATCAAAAGAAGAGGGTGGAAGACATACTCCATTCTTCTCAGGATATAGACCACAGTTTTACTTCAGAACA
>JBOFGJ010000815.1:0-1161 GCA_051649065.1 Flavobacterium sp.
AAAATAAAGATATCAGAAGAAGAAGCTTTGTTAACTTGGCCTAAGATAGTAGCATTTGTTGATGAAAATAAACGTGAACCAAGTGTAGATGCTATTAATCCTTTAGAGGTTAGATTAGCAGAGGTATTGGTTTATATCCGAGATAAGAAACGTAAAGCAATGCAAAATGGATAAAGAGAAAAAAGTATACCATTCTTTTGAAGACATTTTTGCAGATGATGTCTTTAACTTATTGGAAGTAAAGGCAAGCACAGTTACCATTACTGCTGATGAGCGATTGATTAATTCGTTTCAAGAGATTAATGATTTTGTCAGAGAACACAATAGGGAACCAAATAAAGTGAATGGCTTTAAAGAGCGTATGTTAGCATCACGTTTAGAAGGAGTTCGTACTAATATTGAGAATCAAAAGAAACTGTCTGCTTTTGATGAGTTTAATCTATTACCTGAACTATTTGATCAAGTAGATGATGTTGTTATCGAGAAGGTAGAGAAACCTACAGTAATTGAGGTAAATTCTTTTGAGGATATCTTGGCTACCGATTTTCTTAATCTTTTAAACACAGATACAGAAGAACAGCTGGGGTTGTTTGAGTTAAATGATGCATTAAGAGAGCATCGGGATAGAGATAAGACTGATTTTGTAGCTAAACGTCGCCCTTGTAAGGACTTTGCCAAGTATGAAGAAAAGTTCAAACAGGTGCATCAAGACCTTCAGACAGGCAAGAGAAAAATGATCGACTTTAAGGCAGGTACACAACAAGAGGGAGCTTATTATGTTCATAAAGGAGTTTTATTCTTGTTAGAGAGTTTTGAAAAGACACGTGATGACTCACGTAAGGCAGATGGAACTCGTGTACGTTATGATGGGCGTACGCGTTGTATATTTGAGAATGGTACAGAGTCTAATATGCTATGGAGATCAGTAGAAAAGATGCTTTATGACGATGGACAAGCAGTTACTCATTTAGTTGAAAAGGCAAATTACGAGTTATTGCAAAATGCACAATTGGTTAATGAAGATGATATTGGTACAGGGTATTTATACGTATTAAAGTCTAAAAGCCATAAAGCAGCTATTAGAAACATACCTAATTTGGTAAAAATAGGTTTCTCTACTAATGATGTACAAACTCGTATCAAGAATGCTAAAAATGAACC
>JBOFGJ010000816.1:0-2108 GCA_051649065.1 Flavobacterium sp.
TGCTCCCACTCACCTTAGACGCGATGATATGCTCCTTCAGTTTATTCGGCTTTTGATACTTTAGGCTAGACACAGTCTCTGACAGATACACTATCCCTCTACCCAATGAATCCACACCAGATAATCCACTACCATTCACTTGTACTTTCTTTTGAATAAACTTAGACATCTTCAATGTCTTCAGCATCCCTTTAGAGTAAAAATCAGCGGTGAATGCAGACATTCCTTCCGTATTCTTCTGCTTGTTCTTTATCGCTAGTCTGATTAGTTCATCTGCAGGATTCTTACCTGCCGTGATCACGATATCTTCTAGTATGAAGTCTTCAGACTCTAGTACTACATTTACCTCTTGGGCAGCACCAGTATAGGTAATATTCTTTCGCAGCGTCTTATAGCCTAAGAATTGATATACGATTGTATACTCCCCCTTCTGAGATAGGTTTAATTCATATAATCCCTGTTCATTACTTATTGTATTCTGTTGACTTTTCTCAACATAGACTGTTGTATAACTTATTGGTTTGCCTGTTGTGTCTTTAATATTTCCTTTAAGCTGCCCTAACATAGACATACTTAATAACAATATTGGTAATAAAATAAACTTATTCATAAGATGGTTTTGGTTTAATTATAACCATTAGTATATCAACTTATTATCTTGTTACAGCTTCCCTTATATAATTTAACACAATGTGCTTAAACATTGCATATTAGCTAATTCAAATACCTTAAATATCAGTACTCTTACTTTAAACCCAAGCCCTATCTACTATGTATGCATAGTATTTATTCTGCTAAATAGTTAATTATCTGTAAAAGAATTGATCTATACTACAAATAATGTGTCTTTAACTCATTCACTTTTGTATTTTTGTCAGTTCAAACTAAACTAACTATGTCAAGATTCAACCTATTAACTGTAAAAGAAGTTCGAAGAGAGACTCCTAATGCAGTATCTATAGTATTTGATATACCTGCTGATCTTCAAGAAGGTTATGCATTTAAAGCAGGACAATATTTAAATATTAAACACCTACACGATGGAAAAGAAATTCGTAGAGCTTACTCTATCTGTTCTACTCCGACGAGTGGAGAAGTGCGTATAGCTGTAAAGAAGGTAGAGCACGGTGTGTTCTCTACTTATGCAAATGAGATACTTAAAGCAGGTGATCAGCTAGAAGTAGAAGCTCCTGAAGGAAGATTTATACTAGAGCCTAATCCTACTGTAGCGCATAACTATGCAGCATTCGTAGCAGGTAGTGGTATCACTCCTGTGATGGCTATCCTAAAGACAGTATTAGAACAGGAGCCTAACAGCAAGTTCGTATTAGTATATGGAAACAAGAATGCTGAAGAGACGATATTCTACAAAGAATTACACGACTTACAAGCTCAATATCCTGAGCGTCTTAATGTGTACTTCGTATACTCACGTATCAGAGAGAATGACTCTATCTTTGGACGTATTGACAAAGCGAATATTAACTTCGTAGTTAACAATAAACATAAAGATACTGCATTCGACCACTACTACTTATGTGGACCAGAAGATATGATTAATACGGTTAGCACTACACTTCAAGAGAAAGGTGTCTCTAAAGACAAAATCGCTTTTGAGATCTTTACTCCTAATACAGATGGTGTAGATCCTGTACAGGCAGGTGGAGGTACTACTAGGGTAACTACTCTAGTTGATGATGAAGAAACTACTTTTGAGATGCCAAAAAGCGAAGTATTGCTTAACGGTGTTCTTAAAGCAGGTGTTGACGCACCTTATTCTTGTCAAGGGGGTATCTGTAGCTCTTGTATGTGTAAAATAGTAAAAGGATCTGCTGTAATGAAGAAGAACAGCATCCTTTCTGACGACGAAATAGCAGACGGACTAATCTTATCATGTCAAGCTATCGTTACATCAGACGAAATATACGTAGATTACGACGACGTTTAATAGACGTTATATAATATACTAGCTCTCCCAAAGTGGAGAGCTTTTTTTGTTATGCTCTTTAGTATAATCAATATATACTGCGCAATTAATAGAAATTTTTAATAGTCGTAAATTTTACACCCTATTTCTTATCTAACTTCCTCCAATAGTCTAGTACATA
>JBOFGJ010000817.1:0-6566 GCA_051649065.1 Flavobacterium sp.
CAGATTTATTATTCTTTAAGTTCGTAACTTTCACTTTAGTATTAAAAGGAAGGGATTTATGTGCGGCTGTCATACCCGAATTGTGGAATTTTTCCCCACTTGCTGTACGCTTTCCGTTGAACTTTTTGTGGTAATAGGATGCAGTTACATTAGTTTTGTAATTGCCTTTTGTAGAATTATTTGTGTTTTTACTAGCAGAACATCCGCCTAAAAACAGCATTAGAATGCATATACTTATATAGTATGTTAGCTTATAATTGCTCTTCATTTTCGCCTACGTATTTCTCGATTTTTACATCTAAAACACCTCGGTTTACGTTATCTGTCAAGTCCCCAAAAGCCTTCTTTGACATATCTATATTTCTTCCTTTAACGAATGGTCCGCGATCTGTAATTGTAAGAATTACGAAGCGTTTATTCTTTAAGTTAGTTACCTTCACTTTAGTCCCGAAAGGCAGTGATTTATGGGCTGCTGTGTATTCTTTGTTGTTAAATACTGCTCCACTTGCCGTCTTTCTTCCTGTGAATTTATCATGGTAATATGACGCTTGAGTATCCTCATCTAATACAATAAAATCTTCTTCTGTATCTGCAGCCATAACGATAGAATCGTTCTCTTCTGTGATTGAATCAGGAACTACTTTTGCCAATGCAATTCTAACTTTATTCTCTTTTACAATTCTTGTTGTTCCACCAAAACTTGATAGGAAAACCATAAATAGTATAGCCAGTAAATATTGATATGCTTTCATGTCTCTTTTAATAATTCTACAGGGGAATATTTGCAAGAAGCATACCAAACGAAAAAAGGACCCTCTTTCGAAGATCCTTTCTCTATATTTAATATAAGCTTATGCGAATAAACTTGGTAACCACATTTTCCATGGAATTCTTGATAAGATCAAGATTAAACCTAATGTATAGAATATTGCAAATCTCTTAAACTTAGTTTTGCTATCTCCATCTTTTTTGTGTTTAGACCATCCGATAGTAATTAACACGATTGCGATGATATTAATTAATGGGTGCTCTAAAGCATAAAGTCTTAATGTAGAATCTTTCATTGCTACACCAAATCCTTGAACCATTGGAGAAACAAAATACAAAATAAGACCTAACAATAATTGTGTATGTGTAAAGATTAATGCAAACAATCCAAGTTTTTTGTCTTTATCCTTAAACTCTTTGTTTGCTGACATTCCCATAAACGCATTGATTACAGCGATCACTAGAAAAATCACAGCTAAATAAGCAACACCTGAGTGAGCTTGTTTAATAATTGTACCGAATTCCATATTGATGTTATTAGTTTATAGGCAAATATACTTAAATCTATTGAAAGCCAATATTAACTACAAAGTTTTACAATTAATTCACACTCCTAAGAAATCCTCAAGATTATCGCTAAACTTAAGCCAGTATCACTTCATATCTATTACCCCTCTTTCCCATATAGGCAAAATTGTCATAATACAAGTAGACTTTTAGATTAATAATTGTAAATTACATCATATAAATTTGATTTCTATTTACTTATGGCTTCTAGTCTATCTATGCCTTGGAGAAATATAATAACGATACTAACCCTAAACATTGTTCTTAGTGTATTAATGCGTAATGTGCTATTTATTTTTATCCCAGTAATTAGTATAGGTATGTATCTGATTTATTTCTTTACTTTTAAAAGAAACGAATTACTCTATCATCGCAACAACCAAACAAATATCTCGTTGATATTGATTATAACAGCATTTTGCTGCTTATTCAGCACATGTCTAATCCAATACTTACTAAATGCAATATAGCCATAACTTACACGTTGACAGTCTAAGCTATTCTATTGAGAATAGGCCTATATTAAGAGGTGTTTACTTATCTGCTAATACAGGAGACATACTCAATATTCGTGGTCGCAATGGATCAGGCAAATCAACACTGATGAACATATTATTTGGTAATATTAAATCTGATTATCATCATATCAAAGTAGATAATAACGTAATTAGCAATAGACATCATCTTAATAAGTATTTTAGTTATAAACCTCAATTCAACTTCTTTCCTAAACATCTAAGAGTTAAAGATGTTATTAGAGAAGACATCCTTAGAGACACATCCCTGTATCAATATAGTAATACAAAAATAGACAAGTTATCAACAGGTGAACAACAGCTCATCCAGACGATTTATGTACTAAGCTTACCCCAACCCATTTGCTTATTAGATGAGCCTTTTGCAGGATTATCTCCTATACTACAGGAATTCATTGCTAAAGCCATAATAGAGGCTGCTAGACATAAGATTATTATCCTTACTGATCATAATACTGATTTAGTAGATTCTATCTCTACTAAAATACTACTTCTCGAGAATGGGATATTAACCCAGATTAAGCATTAACCAAATACTGCAAAGTATTTCTACTTCATATCTCTTTCATTTATTCTAAAACAATACTACTGCTGGCTCTTCATTTTAAAACAGTCCACAGGACTATTTTAAACTCAGCCCTTTCATAAATTCAGAGCTATTTTGCATAATTACTTTTCGTTTATATGTCTATCACTTAACCTAGATTAACTTAATAATATATTGTCAAGCACATATATAACAAAAAAAGCAACCTCATCACTGAGATTGCCTCTGCTAACTATAATCTTATTATTTATGATATTACTTTGTTCTAATAAAAATTACTCCTCCTTTTGCTTTCTCTCCATATTTCTCTATCGCAGAATTACCTTTATAAACCTCCATAGTCACAATATCAGCGCTATTAATACTCTTTAATTCAGCACTAGACTTTTCCACATTATTAACTAATAACAGTCCACTAAACTCTTCATTCTTAACTTCGTTAAATCTATCCGCTATCTGCGCTTTATACTTCTTGGTTATCTCCGCTACTTTCTTCTCATTTTCTCTATCTTCCTCTGTTTTTAGGATCAACTCCATAACTTTATATTCTCCTGTATACCCCAACTTCGCCTTCGCATCAGTATTAGTATATATACGAACACTTTTTACTTGGTCTTTATACTCTCCTGCTTTATCCATTGATAATTCCTTCCCCTCTACATACATTAAAGCATTATCTACTAGATTCTTATCACCGCGCCTTCTTGCATCATCTAATACTTTCATTTGAGCCTTATATATCTCATCTTTTTTCTTTTTAGCATCAGCTATAGACTTTTCTCTTTTAGCAGATGCCTCTTGTAGTTTACCCTCTGAACGATCTTGTGCTGCGACACGAGATTTAGCCATAGCCTCTTTCTTTTCCTTTAATTTATCGTTGAGCGCTCTATCAGCCTCTTGTCTTGACTTATAAATCTCGTTCTCTAATACATTGCCTTCCTTATCTACCAGCTTTACACCATATGATACTGTTCCATCATTTAGACTAGTCCTAGGAGCGCCATCCATAAAACTACCTCTATTCACAAAATCAGTTTTTGACTTTAATGTAACTACTACAGCGCCATTCTTACCCACTTCACCATATCGCTTAGTCGCCGTCTCCGCATCTAGCATATCCATATTAGCAATACTAGACACAGGATTACCAAGTGCTGTAAACTCATTATAGGTATACGCTATACCATTAACAAGATAAGGAACATCTTTTATATTGTTCTTCATCTTTACTACTACAGCCCCTTTTTCAGCTCTATTGCCATATATAGCCCTAGCACCTTCTCCCTTCAGAACAACTATTGACTCTACCATATCACTACTTATCCCCTGAAGATCTTTAACCACTTTGCCATCCACTACGAATAATGGTACATCATGATTCACTACAGGCACAGACACTCGACAGAGAATAGCTTCTATCTCCTTACTCTTCTTATCAGCCTTCTTAGCTTCTTTGCCCAAACGACTAGCCTCTTCCTCTAAACGTTTTGCCTCCTTACTCACATCATTCATCTCCTTTATCAAATCACTAGGCATTGGTTCTGGTGCCTCAGGAGGTAAAGGCACATTAGGAACATCTTGACTTAGTACGTCAGTATCTTTCTTTACATACTGTGCCTGTACATCTATTTGGAATAGGAAGAAGAATCCTCCTATCACAGGACTAAGTAATAAATATTTTAATCGTTTCATATTAGTTGATTTTGGGTTGTTAAGCATTAGGACGCGTTTCTTCAAATCTGAAGAACCAAAAGTATTCACCATCTGTGTATAACCAAGTTTATTAGATTCATACATTACCAATACCTTCTGATAAGCATACACGTCTTCACCTTGAGTTATTTGCTCATCGACGATATACTCTAAATTAAGGTTAACTTCTTTTTGCAAAAAGTACAGTACAGGATTAAACCAAAACAAGTGTTTTAAACATTCTATAATAATAAGATCCATACTATGCCACTCTCTCACATGTATACGTTCATGAGCAAGCACTACGTCTAACTGATCTATCTGTGCATAATGCTTTGGTAGTACGATCCATCTCATAAATGAATAAGCATCCTGAGTACTATTATCTAGGCGTATATTATTATCTAGTACACTAGACGGTAATCGATAAATATATCGCATTAGCTTTTGCACCTTATATACTAACCATAGAAGACTTAGTATAGTCATGACGATAAAAATATTACTGCCTAATGTATAATAGTCTACTGTAGTCTGATCAGACTTTTGTAACATAGATGCTTCTACTATTTTATCATTTGGCTTACTTTCAATAGATTTTACTTCTATAGGAGTATCTCCTATTGATAAGTTTTGTTCACTTAATATTGTTAGTAAGTTAGCATCTATCGGAGCATTGGCCTCATCACTTGACAAGATATAAGCACCTGTCTCCATTGGCATACTTGCATCCACAGGTTGACCAGAAGCCTCCTTTACCATTTCATACTCAACAGTCTTTACTTTAGTATAAGTCAACAAAGGCAATACAAAACTCAATACCATTCCCACCAAGAAATACATGCGATTAGCACGTACATAAGTCTCCTTCTGTAAGAATAGTTTATAAAACAGATACACTACTACTAGTAATCCATTTACTTTTAAAATATAAATAAGAATAGGTGTCATAATCCAGTTGATTGGTTGGTTAATAATCAAACTATTTTTTATTCTTCTCTATAATCTCCATCAGCTCATCTAATTCATTCTTAGATAGCTTCTTATCTTTCACAAAGAAACTTACTAGATTACTAAACGAATTATCAAAGTACTTCTCCATTGTCTCTTCCATAAACATCTTGCGATAATCCTCCATCTTAACCAATGGATAATATTGATGAGACTTACCATAAGCCTTATAGGACACTACCCCTTTCTCCTCTAGTATACGCACTAATGTAGATAGCGTATTATAATGAGGTTTAGGTTCTGGCATATGCTCTAATATATCATTGACAAATCCTTTTTCTAATTTCCAAAGGATACACATGATCTCTTCTTCTTTGTTTGTTAGCTTTTCCATAATCGTAATTTGATATAACAAACATATAACTATTTTTTTAGTTTACAAACTAAAAAAATAGTTATTGTAAAATAAAACGCATGCGTTCAGCATTATACAACTCTTAACCCCTTTATTTATAGGAAAACTGAATAATAAAAAATGTGAGATAGTCACCCACCTCACATTCTTATTACTTATCTAACTCCTTCAGTACATCATCTAGATTACTTAAAGCCATCGTAAACCCTTCTTTAAATCCCATCTTGATATTAGTCTCTACATCCTCCCACTTAGTATGTTTAATCACAATTGAGATATTAGACTTGTTCTCTACTTCAGAGAACTGTATCTCCCACTCTGATCTAGTCATTCCCTCAACCGGTGTACCCTCTAGATTACAGAACGCATCTAACCAAACTAATTTTTCCAAATTTTCTACTACCTTGTACTCTGCTTTACCCCAAAACACCTCTCCTGTAGGTCCATTCATACTATAAAACCAATTATCCCCAATCTTTAACTCAAGGTGTTTGGTAACATTTTTAAACGGATGAGGTGCCCACCATTTATCTAACAACACAGCTGTTGTCCACGCCTGCCAAAGATTAGACTTACTCGTATTAAAGTCTCGTTTTATACGCACAGTATTATCAGACTGATCTGTCTTAAATTCAAAATGTAATGCTTCCATATCAAATCAATTATTAATGTCTTTTTATATTTAAATCAGCATTAGTCAAATACTGCAAAGCAATCTTACTTCATATCACTTATTCTAAGGTTCAAAGTATTTTTGATGTAATTGATCTTATTAATTCTTCTTTCCCTCACTACTTATCTAATACTCTAACATAAAGATATATAAAAATCATTTAATATGTTGTTGCCACGTTATCTAGGCTTTAAAATCCGTGACATATAACCACGAACATAGGTTTGCCCATACAACACGTCATTCGTAATTTGAAATTCGTAATTAACCGCATTGCTCCCCTAATGATTCAGATATGATAGACTAGTGATATGCTGTTTTTGTTACTTTTAAGCCGACCATCAGCTCATCATCAGCCAACCTCCCCAAGAAAACAGTAAAAAAGACAATCCCTAAAACCAATTTGTTACATAAAAA